>JAVHWH010000187.1:0-2824 GCA_032159915.1 Mycobacterium sp. | reverse complement strand
TGCCGGTGGTGGCACTGCTCAACGGGCTCGGGCTGGTGATGATCCATCGACTCGACCTGGTGGACAAGGAAGTTGGCCGGCACGGTCACCCCAGCGCCAACCAGCAGATGCTGTGGACTCTGGTCGGCGTCACAGCATTCGCACTCGTGGTGACGTTCCTCAACGACCACCGCCAACTTGCGCGCTACGGCTACATCTGTGGGCTGGCCGGTCTTGTCTTCCTGGTGATCCCGGCGCTGTTGCCGGCGTCGCTGTCCGAGCAGAACGGCGCCAAGATCTGGATTCGCTTGCCGGGCTTCTCAATTCAGCCCGCTGAGTTCTCCAAGATTCTGCTGCTGATCTTCTTCTCGGCGGTACTCGTCGCCAAACGCAATCTGTTCACCAGCGCGGGCAAACATCTGATGGGCATGACGCTGCCGCGTCCGCGAGACCTCGCCCCCTTGCTCGCCGCCTGGGTGATCTCGGTGGGCGTGATGGTCTTCGAGAAAGACCTCGGCACGTCGCTGCTGTTGTACGCGTCGTTTCTGGTGGTCGTCTACCTGGCCACGCAGCGGTTCAGTTGGGTGATGCTCGGGTTGGCCCTGTTCGCCGCGGGAAGCGTGGTGGCGTACCACCTTTTCGCGCATGTCCGGGTCCGGGTACAGACCTGGCTGGACCCGTTCGCCGACCCCGACGGCAGCGGATACCAGATGGTGCAGGCACTGTTCAGCTTCGCCACCGGCGGCATCTTCGGCACCGGCCTCGGTAACGGCCAGCCCGACACGGTGCCGGCGGCATCAACCGACTTCATCATCGCCGCCTTCGGCGAAGAGCTTGGGCTGGTCGGACTGGCCAGCATTCTGATGCTCTACACGATCGTCATCATTCGGGGCATGCGCACCGCGATCGCCACCCGCGACAGCTTCGGCAAGCTGCTGGCCGCGGGCTTGGCCTCGACCCTGGCGATTCAGCTGTTCATCGTCGTGGGCGGCGTCACCAAACTGATCCCGCTGACCGGGTTGACCACGCCCTGGATGTCGTACGGCGGCTCGTCACTGCTGGCCAACTACGTGCTGCTGGCCATCCTGGCGCGCATCTCCGACGGTGCCCGGCGGCCGTCACGCGCCCGCCCGCGGGAGAAACCGCCCATCGCGGCGGCGACCACCGAGGTGATCGAGCGCGTATGAACACCTCTCTGCGCCGGATCTCGGTGACCGTGATGGCGTTGATCGTGTTGCTCCTGCTCAACGCGACGATGACGCAGGTCTTCACCGCCGACGGGTTACGTGCTGACCCGCGCAACCAGCGGGTGTTGCTCGACGAGTACTCGCGACAGCGCGGCCAGATCATCGCCGGGGGGCAACTGCTGGCCTACTCGGTCGCCACCGACAGTCGCTTCCGCTTCCTGCGGGTGTATCCCAACCCGGCGGTGTACGCACCGGTCACCGGCTTCTACTCGTTGCGCTATTCCAGTGCCGGTCTCGAGCGCGCCGAGGACCTGTTGCTGAACGGATCCGACGAGCGGCTCTTCGGCCGCCGACTGGCCGATTTCTTCACCGGTCGCGACCCTCGGGGTGGAAACGTGGACACCACTATCAACCCACGCATCCAGCAGGCCGGGTGGGACGCAATGCAGCAAGGCTGCGGTGGCCCGCCTTGCAAGGGCGCCGTCGTGGCCCTGGAACCGTCCACCGGCAAGATCCTGGCGTTGGTGTCGTCGCCGTCATATGACCCCAACTTGTTGGCGTCGCACAGTCCCGACATACAGGCCCAGGCTTGGCAGCGTCTGCGGGATAACCCGGACAACCCGCTGGTGAACCGTGCGATCTCAGAAACTTACCCACCCGGTTCGACGTTCAAAGTGATCACCACAGCCGCCGCGCTGGCGGGCGGAGCCACCGAGACCCAGCAGCTGACGGCGGCGGCAACTATTCCGCTACCCAACAGCACCGCCACCCTGGAGAACTATGGTGGCACCACCTGTGGCCCCGGTCCGACCGTGTCGCTCACTGAGGCGTTCGCCAAGTCGTGCAACACGGCGTTCGTCCAGCTGGGCCTGCTCACCGGCGCCGAGGCCCTGCGCAGCATGGCGCGGGCGTTCGGCCTGGATGCTCCGCCCGGCCCGATTCCGCTGCAGGTCGCCGAATCAACCGTCGGCGCTATCCCGGACGGCGCCGCGCTGGGAATGAGCAGCATCGGGCAGAAGGATGTCGCGCTGACACCGCTGGAGAACGCGGAGGTGGCGGCGACTATCGCCAACGGTGGCGTCATGATGCGGCCGTACCTGGTAGAAAGCCTCAAGGGACCGGATCTGGGCAATATCAGCAGCACTGCCCCGTACCAGCAGCGCCGCGCGGTGTCGCCGCAGGTCGCCGCTAAGCTATCAGAGCTGATGGTCGGCGCCGAAAAAGTCGCACAGCAGAAAGGGGCGATCCCCGGCGTGCAGATCGCATCCAAGACGGGTACTGCAGAGCATGGCACCGACCCGCGCCACACTCCACCGCACGCGTGGTACATCGCCTTCGCACCCGCGCAGGCTCCGAGGGTGGCGGTGGCGGTGCTAGTGGAGAACGGGGCCGATCGGCTGTCTGCCACCGGCGGTGCATTGGCCGCACCGATCGGGCGGGCAGTGATCGAGGCTGCCTTGCAAGGGGGACCATGAGTCGCCACAGGCGAGTGCGAGTGAGTCTCGCAGCGCGGAACGCGCGAGGACCGGAGCGAGCGGGAGACAAAGCATGAGTCCCCGCGTAGGGGTGACGCTGTCAGGCAGATACCGCCTGCAGCGGCTCATCGCCACCGGTGGCATGGGCCAGGTTTGGGAGGCGGTCGACAGCCGCCTGGGCCG
>JAVHWH010000073.1:0-3238 GCA_032159915.1 Mycobacterium sp. | reverse complement strand
GCCGTGCAGGAGCTCTCCGAGTACGGCTGGCGCAGCGACGAGGCGCGCCAGAAGTACGACCAGATCAAGGATTTGCTCGGCCGCGAGATGCTCGACCAACGCTTCGCCGGCATGAAGGAGGCTCTGGAAGGGGCCACCGACGAGGATCGCCAGCGGGTCAACGACATGGTCAACGACCTCAATGACCTGCTGGACAAGCACGCCCGCGGCCTCGACTCCCAGCAGGATTTCCAAGACTTCATGGACTCCCACGGCGAGTTCTTTCCGGAGAACCCGCAAAACGTCGAGGAGCTGCTGGACTCGCTGGCCAAACGAGCCGCGGCCGCGCAGCGGTTCCGCAACAGCCTGAGCCCGGATCAGCGTGCCGAGCTGGATGCCTTGGCCCAGCAGGCATTCGGGTCACCGGCGTTGATGCAGGCCTTGGACCGGCTCGACGCCCACTTGCAGTCGGCCCGACCCGGCGAAGACTGGGACGGCTCGTCGGAATTCAGCGGCGACAACCCGCTGGGCATGGGGGAGGGCGCGCAGGCACTGTCCGACATCGCCGAGCTGGAGCAGCTGGCCGAGCAGCTCTCGCAGAGCTATCCGGGCGCAACCATGGACGATGTCGACCTCGACGCGCTGACCCGCCAGCTCGGTGACCAGGCCGCCATCGACGCCCAGACGCTGGCCGAGCTCGAACGCGCACTGGTCAATCAGGGCTTTCTGGACCGCGGCTCGGACGGGCAGTGGCGGCTCTCGCCCAAGGCGATGCGGCGGCTCGGCGAGACGGCGTTACGCGATGTGGCGCAACAACTTTCCAGCCGTCACGGCGAGCGCGAACTTCGGCGGGCCGGCGCCGCCGGGGAGCTGACCGGCGCCACTAGGCCCTGGCAGTTCGGCGACACCGAGCCGTGGAACGTCACCCGGACGCTGACCAACGCGGTGCTGCGCCAGGCCGGGACGGTGAAGCCTAAGGGCAACAACGCCATTCGGGTCACTGTCGATGACGTCGAGGTGTCGGAGACCGAGACCCGCACCCAGGCGGCGGTGGCGCTGCTGGTGGACACGTCGTTCTCGATGGTGATGGAGAACCGCTGGCTGCCGATGAAGCAGACGGCGCTGGCGCTCGACCATCTGGTGCGCACCCGTTTCCGTTCGGATGCTTTGCAGATAATCGCCTTCGGGCGCTACGCCCGCACCATGACCAGCGCCGAGCTGATGGGGCTAGAAGGCGTCTACGAGCAGGGCACCAACCTGCATCACGCTCTGGCACTGGCCGGCCGGCATCTGCGTCGGCACCCGAACGCTCAGCCGGTGCTGCTGGTGGTCACCGATGGCGAGCCGACCGCCCACCTCGAGGACTACGGCGACGGCCGGGGTTCCTCGGTGTTCTTCGACTATCCGCCGCATCCGCGGACCATCGCCAACACCGTCCGCGGCTTCGACGAAATGGCCCGACTGGGCGCGCAGGTGACCATCTTCCGGCTGGGCAGCGATCCCGGGCTGGCCCGGTTCATCGATCAGGTCGCGCGGCGGGTGGAGGGCCGGGTGGTCGATCCCGACCTCGATGGGCTCGGCGCTGCGGTGGTCGGCGACTACCTGCGCTCCCGCCGTCGGCGTTAACGCGAAAACTAGCTCGAAGCTTTGCGGTTCTTTCGCCGGACCCCGACGCCGCCCCACAGCGAAAAACCGCGGATCCGCACGGTGGGGGCCCCGGGGGTGCCTTCACCCTCGACGTCGTGGTCGAAACCGCCCATCACACCGTGGCCCTTGATCTCCACGTTGACTTCGGGCGGCAGCAGGATGGTCTGCGCGCCCATGATGGAGGTGGCGTTGATCTCGACATCGGTCGAAGTGAAGTCGGCGTAGCGCAGGTCGATTACGCCGCCGCCCCACAACGCAAACGTCGTCAGCTTCTCAGGAACGTTCCATCGGCCCCGGCGTTCGAACGCACTCATGATGGCGAGCAGCAGCATCGACGGCGCAGGCTTGGTAGCTCCGCCGCGTTGGGGATTCACCGACGAGCCGAGCAGATCCGAGCGCAACTCGTCGAGTTCGTCGTAGGTCTTCGCGGCGTACGCCCTGGTGAGCCGGTCCTCGTAGTCGCTCATCTGGAGTCGGCCTTGAGCGGCGGCGTCGGTGAGCAGCTGGGCCACTTGCATGCGATCGGTCTCGGCGGCGCGCGGAACTGCGGCCCTCGGTTCCTGTGCGCCTCGCTGCGCTGAGTTGCTCATCAGTTACGAGCGTACGACGAAGAAATTTTGCTGCAAGGGATGTTCGCTAATCTGTGCGTCACCCTCAGACTTTGCTCAGGTAGCGGGCCGGGAAAGGCTTGCCGCCCGATCGGACAATCGGCGGTAGATCGGCTCCGATCGCAGCGCTACGGCGATCAGCATTGCGACGGCGCACGCACCAAGCATGGGCGGCAATTGATTGGTGTTGCCGGTCATCTCCGTCGCGAGAATCAGCCCGGTGACGGGAGCGTGGACGGACGCGGTGAAGAACGCGGCCATCCCGATCAGCGCGCAGGCCGGCAGGCTCGGTACGGCATGCGGCGTCAGGTGGACGGCGACCAACCCGACGATCAAGCCGGCTTGCGACCCCAGAACCAGCATCGGCGCGAACAGTCCCCCAGGCGTCGCCGCGGCGTAGGAAACCACCCCCAGCACGAACCGCAGGGTGAGTACTCCGGCGACGGCGAGCAGCGCGCCGTGGCCGTCGAGCGCTTTCTGGGTCAGACCGTCGCCGCTGCCGACCAAGTCCGGGGCGTACCAGACCAGCAGTCCGACGAGTGCGCCGGTGACAGCGGCGCGGGCCTCCTTGGGCCAGCTACTGGCGTCGGCCCGGCGCAGCGCAGCCACCACGGCGCCGTTGTACAGCACGGCCAGCACACCGGTGACAACTCCGATACCCAGGATCCAGCCGTACTCCACCAGTCGAGGGTCCGGCAGCGTCTTCACGTCGAAGTCGTATCGCGATCGCACCAGCAGGTGGGCGGCGGCGAACCCGGACGCGGACGCGACCAGGGTGGCGATCGTGGTGCGCGGATCGAACCGTTTGAGCAACTCTTCGAGCACGAACACGCCACCGGCGATGGGCGCGTTGAAGGCGGTTGCCAGCCCGGCAGCGGCGCCGGCGGCGACCAGGACGCGCAGGTCCGCAAGGTTGCGCCGGGTGAGGCTGGCGACGATGACCGCCGCGGTGCCACCCATCTGAACCGACGGTCCCTCGCGCCCAAGCGCCAGGCCACCGCTGA
>JAVHWH010000039.1:0-19254 GCA_032159915.1 Mycobacterium sp. | reverse complement strand
TGCGTTCCGCTCACTCGCCTCCCCAGGTCCAGCCCGAGATCTGCGGGTCGTCTTCACCGTGCTCGCGGGTGTATCGGCGCGCCGCGACTCGGGCGTCGGCCATCCGTTGCCGCAGCAGCGCCGCACGTTTCGCCAGGCCTTCTACCCGGTCGACGACATCCATCACCAGGTGGAAACGGTCGAGGTCGTTGAGCATCACCATGTCGAACGGCGTGGTCGTGGTGCCACGCTCTTTGAACCCGCGCACGTGCAGATGATGGTGATTGGCGCGGCTGTAGGTCAGACGGTGAATCAGCCACGGGTAGCCGTGGTAGGCAAAGATGATCGGCTTGTCAGTGGTGAAGATGGCGTCGAATTCGTTGTCTGGCAACCCATGTGGATGCTCAGAGTCGGGGAGCAGCCGCATCAGATCGACCACGTTGACCAGCCGCACGGCCAGTTCGGGAAGTTCCCTGCGCAAGATGTCGGCGGCGGCCAAGGCCTCTTGGGTCGGGATGTCGCCGGCACAGGCCAACACCACGTCGGGTTCGCCTTTTGCGGTGCTGGCCCACTCCCAAATGCCCAGTCCGCGTGTGCAGTGCGCGATCGCGGAGTCCATGTCGAGGTAGGCCAGCTCCGGCTGTTTGCCGGCGACGATGACGTTGATGTAGTCGCGGCTGCGCAGGCAGTGATCGACCACGGACAGCAGCGTGTTGCCGTCCGGCGGCAGGTAAACGCGGGTGATCTCGGCGCGCTTGTTGGCCACCAGGTCGATGAAGCCCGGATCTTGGTGGGTTGCACCGTTGTGGTCTTGCCGCCACACGTGCGAGCTCAACAGGTAGTTCAGCGACGCGACCGGCTGCCGCCAGGGCAGGTCGCGGCTGGTCGCCAACCACTTCGCATGCTGGTTGAGCATTGAGTCGACGATGTGTACGAACGCTTCGTAGCAGTTGAAGAGTCCATGCCGACCGGTCAGCAGGTATCCCTCCAACCATCCTTGGCACAGGTGCTCGGACAGCACCTCCATCACTCGGCCGCCCGGCGCCAGGTTTTCGTCAACGGGCAGCGTCTGTGCCATCCATACCTTGTCGGTGGACTCATAGACCGCGTCGAGCCGGTTGGAGGCGGTTTCGTCTGGGCCCATCAACCGGAATCGATCGGGGTTTCGGGCAATCACATCGCGCAGGAACCCGCCCAGTACCCGGGTGGCCTCATGGGTCTTGGTGCCTGGTTGCGAGACCTCGACGGCGTAGTCGCCAAAGTCAGGCAGGTCCAGGTCGTGCAGCAGCACGCCGCCGTTGGCGTGCGGATTGGCGCTCATGCGTCGGTTACCCACGGGCGCCAGCGCGCGCAGTTCCGGTCGCAACTTGCCCTCGCCGTCGAAGAGGTCCTCGGGCGCATAGCTGCGCATCCACTTCTCCAGCTGCGCCCGGTGGGCGGGGTTGTTCCGGGTCTCCGGCAGCGGGACCTGGTGCGCGCGCCACGTTCCCTCGACCTGCTTGCCGTCAACAGTGTCCGGCCCTGTCCATCCCTTGGGCGTGCGCAACACGATCATCGGCCAGACCGGCCGTTCCGTCGTATCGCCGCTGCGGGCGCCTTGCTGGATGGCCACAATCTCGTCGAAGGCGTCGTCGAGCGCGGTCGCAAGCTGTTGGTGGACGTCGGCGGGGTCGTCGCCGGCCACGGTGATCGGCCGATATCCGTAGCCTCGCAGCAACGACTCGAGCTCCGCCTGCGGGATCCGGGCCAGAACAGTCGGATTGGCGATCTTGTAGCCGTTGAGATGGAGGATGGGCAGCACGGCTCCGTCGGTGACCGGGTCGAGAAACTTATTCGAGTGCCAGCTGGCGGCCAGCGGCCCCGTTTCGGCTTCGCCGTCGCCGACGACGCACGCGACCACCAGGTCCGGATTGTCGAACGCCGCGCCGTAGGCATGCACCAGTGCGTATCCGAGCTCGCCGCCCTCGTGGATGGAGCCTGGTGTCTGGGGGGCCGCATGACTCGGGATTCCGCCCGGGAAAGAGAACTGGCGGAACAACTTCCGCAGCCCTTCAGCGTCCTCTTCGATTGCGCTATAGATCTCGCTGTAGGTGCCCTCGAGGTAGGCGTTGGCCACCATTCCGGGTCCGCCATGGCCGGGTCCGGTGATGAAGACGACGTTGGCGTCGCGGTTGCGGATGACGCGATTGAGGTGCGCGTAGATCAGGTTCAAGCCCGGGGTGGTGCCCCAGTGGCCGAGCAGCCGCGGCTTGACGTGCTCGGTCGCCAGCGGTTCTCGCAGCAGCGGATTGTCCAGAAGATAGATCTGGCCAACGGACAGATAGTTGGCCGCGCGCCAGTAGGCGTGGATACCGGCACGTTCGTCATCGGACAGCGTGGCTTTTTTCAATCGCATTCGCCCGATTGTCCGCATACTCGCCCGACCGCGCAGGAGCCCGAGGTAGGCGACGTGGCCGGCAGCGCCCAAACTACCCTGGCGTGGTGCCTGATGACGCTGACCCGCCGGAGACCGGCCTCGACGGCGGCGACCCGCTGCGCTCGGCAGCGCCGAGTTTGCGATCGCCGCAAGGGCTGTTGGCGTCGCTGCGGGTGCTCGATCTGTGTGACGACGACGGCGACGCCGTCACTCGGTTACTCGCCGACTTGGGTGCCGATGTCCTGAAGGTGGAGCCGCCCGGTGGCAGCCCGTCGAGGACCAGTCGGCCCACCCTGCGCGGCACCGGGCTGCGCTTCGCACTGCACAACGCGAACAAACGCAGCGCGGTGCTCGACCCGTCGGATCCGGACGACCGCCGGCGGCTGATGGAACTCGCCGGCACCGCCGACATTGTCGTCGACAGCGGAATCCCCGGGCGGGCCGCTGCGTTCGGAACATCCTGCGAACAGCTCGCCGATCGCTTTCCACAGCTGGTTGCGTTGTCGGTCACCGACTTCGGCACGACGGGGCCTCGGGCGGCGTGGCGGGCGACCGACCCGGTGCTCTACGCGCTGTCCGGGGCCTTGTCGCGGTCCGGTCCCACCACCGGCACACCGGTCTCGCCACCGGACGGTATCGCCTCGGCCACTGCCGCCGTCCAGGCCGCCTGGTCCGCACTGGTCGCCTACTACAACAGATTGCGTTCTGGCACAGGCGATTACATTGACCTCTCCCGGTTCGAAGCCGTGGTGATGGCGCTCGATCCGCCTTTCGGGGCGCACGGTCAGGCCGCTGCGGGCATCCGCCGACCGGATCGATGGCGCGGCCGCCCCAAGAACCAGGACGCCTACCCGATCTACGCCTGTCAGGACGGCCATGTCCGGCTGTGTGTGATGTCGCCACGTCAATGGCACGGGCTCCGTCGCTGGCTGGGGGAGCCCGCAGAGTTCCAGCATCCCAGGTACGACGTCATCGCGGCGCGGTTCGCGGCTTGGCCGCAGATCGGCCTACAGGTGCAACGGCTGTTCGCCGACCAGACGATGAGAACACTTGTCGCAGAGGGCCAGTCGCACGGCGTGCCAATCTCGGCCGTCCTTGATCCCGCGCAGATCCTGGCGTCGGACCACTTTCAGGCGGTCGGCGCGGTTGCCGAGGCCGAGCTCGTTCCCGGCGTGCACAGCACCATCCCGACCGGCTATTACTCGGTCAATGGCCGGCACATCGGTTTTCGGACACCCGCTCCGCTCGTCGGCGACCATGACGCGCGGTGGGATGCCGAGCCGGCGACGACCGCGGCGCCCGCGCGAACCGGGCCTCGCCCGTTCGACGGGTTGCGCATCATCGACCTCGGAATCATCGTCGCCGGCGGCGAACTCAGCCGGCTCTTCGGCGACCTGGGCGCCGAAGTCATCAAAGTCGAGAGCGCGGATTACCCGGACGGGCTGCGGCAGGCCCGCATCGGTGACGCGATGAGTGAGTCGTTCGCCTGGACGCATCGCAACAACCTGGCGTTCGGCGTGGATCTGCGCAGCGCCGCCGGCAAGCAGGTGTTCAGCCGACTGGTCGCCGACGCCGACGCCGTATTCGCCAACTTCAAGCCGGGAACACTTGCCGCACTGGGTTTCTCATACGACGCCCTGCGCTCGCTGAATCAGCGCGTGGTGCTGGCCGAAAGCAGCGCGTTCGGTGACCGGGGGCCGTGGAGCAACCGGCTGGGGTACGGCCCGCTGGTGCGCGCCACCGCGGGCGTCAGCAAGCTGTGGACGGACCCACAACCGGAACCCGACGACTCCGGCTCCCGGCATCGCTTCTACGACGCCACCACCGTCTTTCCCGATCACGTGGTGGGACGGATCACCGCGATCGGCGCGCTGGCCGCACTGATTCATCGTGACCGCACCGGCACCGGGGCCCGCGTGCATGTCTCGCAGGCGGAGGCCGTGGTCAACCAGCTCGACACCCGCTACGTCACCGATTCGGCGCTTGCCGACGACGGTGCCGAAGTAACAGCCGACACCAGCGTCCACGCGGTTCTCCCGTGCGCGGGCGACGATGAGTGGTGCGCGATTTCGATTCGCACCGATGACGACTGGCGTTCGGCCACTGCGGTTTTCGGGCCGGCCGAGCTGTCCGACGACCGGCGCCTCGCCACGGGTGAGGCGCGACTGGCGCATCGCAGTGAGTTGGTCGCACAGCTGTCGACGTGGACCCGTGACCGGACGCCGCACCAGGTGGCCGACGCTCTGCAATCGGCTGGCGTCCCGGCCGGGCAGATGAATCGTCCGCCCGACATCCTGGAAGATCCGCAACTGCTCGAGCGGAAGTTGTTCCGCGACATGACTCATCCGCTGTTCGACCACCCGTTGCCGGCCGAGTCCGGCCCCGCGCCGTTTCGGCACATTCCGCCGGCACCGCAGCGTCCGGCGCCGCTGCCCGGACAGCACACCCGCGAGATCTGTCACAAAGTCCTCGGCATGAGCACCGAGGAAACCGAACATCTGATCCAACACGGGGTGCTGTTCGCATCCACCGAAACCGCGGAAGGTCTCACCTGATGCCCCTCGACCCCCGAACACCGGTTTTGATCGGCCACGGCCAGGTGAACCACCGCGAGGCCGCCCAGGAGAACACCCTCGAACCGGTCGATCTGATGGCCGCGGCTGCGCGCGAAGCCGCCGACCCGCGCGTACTGGAGGCGATCGACTCGATCCGGGTGGTCAACCTGCTGTCGGTGCACTATCGCGACCCCGCACTGCTGCTCGGAGCACGCATCGGCGCCGGCCAATTCAGCACCCGCTACAGCGGCATCGGCGGCAACTTCCCACAGACGCTGGTCAACCGGGCGTGTGCCGACATCCAACGAGGTCGCGCCGGCGTCGTGCTGGTGGCCGGCGCGGAAATGTGGCGAACCCGGACGCAGCTGCGCTCCGGCGGGCAACGGCTGACGTACACCGAGCAGGACGAGTCGGTTGCGGTGCCCGAAGGCAGCAACGAGAACGTGCCGATGGCGGGGGCGGCCGAAGACCGCATCCGGCTGGACCGCCCGGCGTACATATATCCGATGTTCGAGCAGGCGCTGCGGATCAGCACGGGGGAGTCGGTCGACGATCATCGCCGCCGGGTCGCAGATTTGTGGGCCCGGTTCAATCAGGTGGCGGTGCGCAATCCCCATGCCTGGATCCGCAAACCGGTTACTGCTGAAGAAATTTCACAACCCGGACCAACGAACCGGATGGTCAGCTGGCCGTACACCAAGCTGATGAACTCCAATAACATGGTCGACCAGGGCGCCGCGTTGATCCTGACATCGGCAGAGGCCGCAACCCGGCTCGGCATCCCGGACGATCGATGGGTGTTCCCGTATGCGGGCACCGACGCGCACGACACCTACGCGATCAGCGAGCGCGCCGAGCTGCACCGGTCGCCGGCGATCCGGATCGGCGGCAAGCGGGCGCTGGAGTTGGCCGGGTTGGGCATCGACGACATGGACTACGTTGACCTGTACTCCTGCTTCCCGTCCGCGGTGCAGGTCGCCGCGGCGGAACTGGGGTTGCCGGCCGACGATGCGGCCCGGCCGCTGACGGTGACGGGCGGGCTCACCTTCGCCGGGGGTCCGTGGAACAACTACGTCGCCCACTCCATCGCGACCATGGCCGGGCTCCTGACCGCCAATCCCGGGACGCGCGGGCTGATCACTGCCAACGGGGGATACCTCACTAAGCACAGTTTCGGGGTGTACGGCACAAAACCACCGAAGTCCGAATTCCGTTGGGAAGATACCCAATCGGCGGTCGACAGCGAGCCGACGCGGACGGCAGTGATGCAGTGGGAAGGCGTTGGCACCGTCGAAGCCTGGACGACACCATTCGACCGAGAGGGTCAGCCCGAGAAGGCCTTCCTGTCGGTTCGCACCCCCGACGAACGCCGCACGCTGGCTTTGATCACCGATCCGTCGGCGGCTGCCCAGACGGTGCACGAGGACATCGGCGGGGCCAAGGTCACCGTGCACGCCGACGGCTCGGCCACGTTGAAGTGAGTTAACGCGGTTACCTGAAAGTTACCTGGGAATACCCTGAGCCGACTATTGTTTCCCCATCGGCTAGGGGTGGTGGAGGTTACTCGGGCGTGCGGATCCTGTTGATCGGCGTCACCAGCTTGCTCGGGCGTGCCACGGCCCGGCAGCTGATTGCTGTTGGCCACGCCGTCACCGGTGTCGCCGCCCACGCACACGAAAACTTGCATCGCGACGTCGATTTCGTCGGCGCCGCCCTCGGCGACCCGATTCTGCAACGGCTGGTCGACGCCGCCGATGTGATCCTGCATCTCGCCCCGGTCGAACCTGGTGTACCCGCCAGCGCCGGGCTCGACGGGCTGGCCCGGGTGGCCCATGCGGCCGCACGTGCCGGTTCCCGGTTGGTCTTCGTATCCGCCGCCGGTGGGGACCCGACCCTCTACGCGCAGGCTGAGGCGCTGGTGACCGATGGTTGGGCACCGAGCCTGGTCGTGCGGATCGCTCCGCCGGTGGGCCGGCAGCTCGACTGGATGATCTGCCGCACCGTCGCCGGCCTGCTGCAGAGCGCGTCCGCGGCTGAGCCGGTACGGGTTCTGCATTTCGACGACCTGTTGCGGTTTCTGGTTCTCGCCGTGGGCGCCAATGCCACCGGTGTGGTCGACCTGGCGAGTCCGGAGACCATGAGTGTCGCCGCCGCCCGCCGCATGCTCGGGTCGACCGGGCAGCACCAGCGGCGGGCCCGCCCGCCGGCCTGGGCCCAGCTAATGCCCGACCTCGACCTCGCGGCGCTACGGGAAGGGTGGAAGTTCGAATTCGCTTGGACGGCAACCAATGCCATCGCCGACACCGGGCGCGGCCTGGAAGGCCGCAAGTTAGACGTCAATGGCGCGGCGGGCCTGCCAGGACATCTTCCGTTGCCGGTCGAACCCGCGCTGCCGACCGAACCGTTGGACGGGACGCCGTTGCGCCCGTTCTCGCCGGACGAGCAGGAAGCAGAGTTCGACGACCGGGTTGACCCGCGCTTTCCGATGTTCAGCGCCGTTCCACTGGCCGAGACGCTGCCGGGTCCGCTGACACCCATGACCCTCGACGTCCAGATCCCCGGCCTGCGTGCCGCCGCGCGGATGATCGGCGCGATAATGACATGCGGCGACGTGGTCACCGCCGAGTGGGGAAGCAGGGCGGTCGCGGTGTTCGGTCACCGTCCCTACGTCGGCGTTTCGGTCGGGGCGATCGCGGCGGAACAGTTGCCCGGCTGGGACTTCGACGAGGTTCTGCGGGCGTCGCTGGGCACTTCATCGGTTGACGCGCTTTTCCCGATGGGGCGCCCGCCGCAGAGCGGGCTGATCGGATCTGCCGCCGCCAAGGCGATCGTGGTCAAACGTGCCTTGGCGTTGCTGCGGCACGTCAAGGCGGCTACCCAGGCCTATGTTGCGGCCGCGACGGCCGAGCATCTTGCTGCGGCGCAATTGAATTCGCTCTCGGGTGCCCAGTTGCAGGTGCGCATCCGGCTGCTCCGCGACAGGATCCACCAGGGTTGGGCACTGAGCGGGTTGTGGCTGATCGATAGCGGCGTCACCGCCGCGACAGTGCAGCGCCGCGGCGGTCACCTCGCCGTCACCGGGATAAGTGACTTGGTGGATAGTGATGCCGTCACTGCCAAAACCTGCTCGCTCGCGGCGCTGATCCGCGGTGATCTGCAGTTGTGCGCGTTGGCTTCCGACGGCGACTTGGCCGGAATCAGCGCCCAGTCGCAGACTATCGGCGCAGCCTTCACCGCCGCGGTCGACCGGATCGCGCACCGGGGTCCGGGGGAGGTGGAGCTGGCCAACCTGATGATCGGTGACGATCCGGCGATTCTGCTCGCCGCGGCCGGGCGGGTCGCGGCTGAGCTTCCGCAGCCGATGCCGACGACTGTGCCGGGTGCGAGACTGCCCGACCGGTTGGCGGCCAGTGCCCGCGCCTCTCGCGAAACCGCCTACGACACCACGATTCGGTTCACCCATGAACTCCGAATGACGTTGCGTGAGCTGGGCTCTCGCTTCGTCTCCGACGAGCTGATCGATGTGGCCGGCGAGATTTTCTACCTGACCTCCGACGAGGCGGTCACGTTGCCGTCCGATGCCCGGCTGCGCATCAAACGTCGGCGTGCCGAGCGCGAGCGGCTCCAGGGGCTGCGACTACCCGACATCATCAGCTCAGCTGAACACGTCGGGCAGTGACACCTTTGGATCGGCCAACTTATCCGGATCGACTGGGGCTTTTCTGCGGATCAGGTTCTTGATGTCGTCGAGGGCATCCCAGATGTTGACTTGCATTCCGGCCAGTACCCGACTGTCGGCGTCGAGCCAGAACGCCAAAAATTCCCGACTCTCGACGTCACCGCGGAACACCACCCGTTGGTAATCGGGGGCGTGGCCGGCGTACTCCATGCCCAGGTCGTACTGGTCGGTGAAGAAATAGGGCAGTTCCTTGTATTCACCGGATTCGTCGAGCATGCCGGCCACCGCGATGGCGGGCTGCTTGAGCGCGGTGGCCCAATGTTCCGTGCGGATGCGTTGCTCGAACAGCGGGTGCTCGGCAGCGGCGATGTCACCGACGGCGTAAATGTCGGGGAAGCTGGTGCGCAGCGACGCATCGACGAGCACACCGCCGTCTTCGGTCGCAAGACCCGCGCGTTCGGCCAATTCGATGTTCGGCTTCGCGCCAACGGCGATCAGCACGCGGTCGGCGGTGACCGTGGACCCGTCGCCCAACTTGAGACCGGTGGCTTTACCGTCCTCGGTGGTGATCTCTTTGACCTCGGTTTCCAGCCGTAGATCCACACCGTGATCGCGATGTAGTTGGGCGAACACCTTGCCGACTTCCTCGCCGACCGCGCCGCTCAGTGGGACCTTGGCGGTCTCGACGACGGTGACCTCGACGCCGCGCTCGCGTGCGTTCGCGGCAATCTCCAGCCCGATCCAGCCGGCGCCGATCACGGCCAGCGATGTTCCTTCTTTGAGCGCAGTGTCCAGGTTCGAGGCGTCGTCGAATGTACGCAGGTAGTGCACGCCGGTGGAGTCGGATCCCGGAATCGACAGCCACCGCGAACGCGATCCCGTGGCCAGCAGCAGCTGGTCGTAGTGAAGGCTGGTGTCGTCGGAGAGGGTAACCGTGTGAGCGGTCGGATCGATCGCCACTGCCTCCGTGCTGGTGCGCAGGTCGATCTTGTTGCTGCGGTACCACTCTGAATCGTGCACGGTGAAGTCGCCGAGCGATTTCTTGCCCGCCAGAAAGTCCTTGGACAGCGGTGGTCGCTCGTAGGGCAGGTACTCCTCGTCTGCGAGCAGCACGACTTTCCCGTCGAAGCCCCTGTCTCGCAGCTCTTCCGCCGCCTTGGCGCCGCCGAGCCCGCCGCCCACGATGACGAATGTTCTCGAGTCAGCCATGATCGCTCCATCCTGTCGATTTACCGGTACCTGTGACAACTGACGGCAACATGCCGCGCAGAACGCGGGCGTTTCGCACGGCATGACCCTGCAAGTCGTTGTTGAAGTACAGCAAGACGTCTCGACCTTCGCTGTCCCACTTCTTGATTCGCTCAGCCCACGACCGCAGATCGTCATCCGAATAGGATCCGGCGTAAAGGCCGTCCGAAGGAGGCCCGTGCATCCGGACGTAGACCAGGTCGGACGTCGCACGGGGAACGCATCGCATGCCCGCGCCGCTGGTGACGACGTAAGCGGTGTGGTGCTTTTCCAGCAACGCGTACACCGCAGGGTCGTCCCAGGTGGGGTGCCGCAACTCGATCGCCATCCGGATCGACCGCGGCACGGCGGTCAAGAAGTCGTCAAGGCGGCTATCGTCACGGGCCTGCGCGGGATGCAGCTGTACCAGCACGGCACCCCGCCGGCCATCCAGCAGTTGCCAGCAGCGTTCCAACCGCTCGATCCACGGCTCCGGGCTTTTGAGCCGGCGATAGTGCGTCAAGCCGCGATGCGCCTTGACCGACATCGCGAAGCCGTCAGGCAGCTGTTGCTGCCAAGCGCTGAATGTCGAGTCTTTGGGCCAGCGATAGAAGCTGGCGTTGAGTTCGACGGTGTCGAATTCCTCGATGTAGTGCCGCAGTCGACGCGCTGCCGCCAGCTTCGGTGGATACAGCACTCCGGCCCAGTGGTCATAAGACCATCCGGACGTGCCGATCCGCACAGTCATCGGCGGTTCAACCGGCAACCTGCCGGCGCATGTCGTCGTCGAGCGATGCCCGCACCAGTGCCGCCGCCAGGCGCGCGTTGGCTTTGGGGGCCAAGGCACCAAGCTTTTGGGGGTCACTCGGCAGTCCAAGGGCTTTGGCGGTTTTTATGGCGCGCTTGTCGAAGTAGGGCCGCACCCAAGTCCAGACATCCTGGACTTCGCGCAGGTAGATATCGGCCCCGGTATCGCCGATTCCCTTGAATTTCTTGAACATTCGCTTGGCCGCGCCGACGTCCTCGGAACTACGGCGGGCGATGTCACGCAAATCGCCGGAGTGTTCGTCGACAACCCGCTGAGCCATCTCGGTGAGGCGCGTCGCCGAGCTCTCGTCGTAACGCACATAGTGCGCCCGGCCGAACGCATCGATCATGGTCTGCCGATCGGCGGCCAAGACAGCCTTGGGAGTCTTGAGGCCGTCACTGAACAACTCCCGGCCGGCCCGCATCGCTATCGTCGCGTCGATGGGCTTACTGGCCAGCATGCACAGCACCAACAATTGGAACAGTGGCATCGGCTTGTCGCTGACTCGAACACCCGCCTCCGCGGCGTAGGTCTTTCCGGCGGCATCCAGCAGTCGGCGAACGACCTGCTTGTGCTCAGCCATGGTTCACGGCTTACCCGTACTCGAGCTTCGCAAACTTTGCGCTTACTTAGCTGGCAGGCCGCGCGCATAGTCGACGCCGCGGGTCACCCAGTCCGTCAGTTGCCGTTTGGTTTTCACGCCGTCGATCCCGACGCGGATCCATCCGCGGACCTCGCGTCCGGCCATCACCATCGGGTTGACATGCGCTCGTGTCAGCAGTTTCTCGGTGTGATCAGGTGGCACCCGGACCAACAGGCCGCCCCCCTTGCTGACAGCGACGGACATGTTGCCGTTGATCAGAAACGCCAGCCCGCCGAACATCCGCTTTTCGTCGACGCCGCGTTGCGAACCCAGCAGCTCGCGAACGCGGTCGGCGAGGTCAGTGTCATAGCTCATGCTCAGTCCAGGTCGACCCGGATGGTCAGCAGGTCGCTGCCCATCAGCCGCACCAGCGCGCTGTTGACAGCGGGCAGATCGCGCAGGCGCTGATGCGCGTCGTCGTCGGGCAGCAAATGCGCCGTTCCCGAGCGCCACTGCCCGCGCACGCGCACCCGCACCGCCGGATTGGCCTTGATGTTGAGCACGTAGTGCGCATGCTCGCCGTGCTCGGCGACCATCCAGAACTGGTTGCCGATCACCCGCCCACCGATCGCGGTGCGGCGCGGCTGCCCCGACTTGCGCCCGGTGGTCTCCAGCATGGTCATCGGTGACCGACGACCAACCGGGTTGACCACCAGGCGCTGAGCCGTGTGGACGATGCGCCGTTTCAGCTGCTGAAGATCAGGCATCACCGCAGGCTAGCGGACATTACGCCGCAGCGGTCACCGTCTCTTGTTGCGGCTCGAGTGCCTGAGCGACGATCTCGGCGACGTCGGTCATCGGCTTGACGTTCAACGCCTCGAGCACTTCGGCCGGCACATCGTCCAGGTCGGGCTCGTTGCGCTGCGGGATGAAAACCGTCTTCAACCCAGCACGTTGCGCGGCCAGCAGCTTCTGCTTGACCCCACCGATCGGCAGCACCCGGCCGTTTAGGGTGACCTCGCCGGTCATGCCGACGTCGGCACGCACCTGTCGTCCGGTAGCCATCGACACCAGCGCGGTGACCATGGTGACGCCGGCCGACGGGCCGTCCTTGGGGACGGCGCCCGCGGGCACGTGCACGTGAATCCGCTGGTTCAGCGTGGCGGGGTCGACGCCCAATTCCTCGGCGTGTGCCCGCACATAGGAGAGCGCGATCTGCGCGGACTCCTTCATCACATCACCCAGCTGACCGGTCAACTGCAGGTCCGGCTCGCCGTCATTCGCGCCCGCCTCGATGTAGAGGACGTCACCGCCGAGCCCCGTCACCGCCAGGCCGGTAGCCACGCCGGGCACCGCCGTGCGCTCCGCCGACTCGGGCGTGAAGCGGGGACGGCCCAGGTAGCCGACCAGGTCGGGCTCGTCGATCGTCAGCGCTTCGTCAGCGATCTTCGTGGTGACCTTGCGCAGTGCTTTGGCCAGCAGCCGTTCGAACTGACGCATGCCCGGCTCACGGGTGTAGTCGGCGGCGATCTTGCGCAACGCGGCCTCGGTCACGCTGACCTCGTCATCGGTCAGACCCGCGCGGTCGCGTTGCCGCGGCAACAAGAAGTCGCGCGCGATGGCGACCTTGTCATCCTCGGTGTAGCCGTCGATCTGCACCAGCTCCATCCGGTCCAGCAGCGCCGACGGGATGTTCTCGATCACGTTGGCGGTGGCCAAAAACACCACGTCGGACAGGTCCAGATCCAGGTCCAGGTAGTGGTCGCGGAAGGTGTGGTTCTGCGCCGGGTCCAGGACTTCCAGCAGAGCCGCACTCGGGTCGCCGCGGAAGTCAGAGCCGACTTTGTCGATCTCGTCCAGCAGCACAACGGGATTCATCGATCCCGCTTCACCGATCGCACGCACGATCCGGCCGGGCAGCGCACCCACGTAGGTGCGACGGTGGCCACGGATCTCGGCCTCGTCGCGCACCCCGCCCAGGGCGACACGGACGAATTTGCGGCCCAGGGCGCGCGCGACGCTCTCGCCCAGTGAGGTCTTGCCGACCCCGGGCGGGCCGGCCAGCGCCATCACCGCACCGGAGCCACGACCGCCGACGACCTCCAGCCCGCGTTGGGCACGACGGGCTCGCACCGCCAGGTACTCGACGATGCGGTCTTTGACGTCGTCCAATCCGTGGTGATCGGCGTCCAGGATCTCGCGAGCGGCCTTGAGGTCGGTCGAGTCCTCGGTGCGGGTGTTCCACGGCAGGTCGAGCACGGTGTCCAGCCAGGTGCGGATCCAGCCACCTTCGGGGCTCTGGTCGCTGGAGCGTTCCAGCTTGCCGACCTCGCGCAGCGCCGCCTCACGGACCTTGTCCGGCAGGTCGGCCGCTTCGACGCGGGCCCGGTAGTCGTCAGATCCTTCCGGCTCACCCTCGCCGAGCTCTTTGCGGATCGCGTTCAACTGCTGACGCAGCAGGAATTCCTTCTGCTGCTTCTCCATGCCCTCGCGAACATCCCCGGCGATCTTGTCGTTGACCTCGACTTCGGCGAGATGATCGCCGGTCCACCGGATCAGCGCTTGCAGCCGCTCGGCGACATCTTCGGTCTCCAGCAGTTGCCGCTTCTGCACGTCGGTCAGGTAGGACGCGTAACCGGCCATGTCCGCCAGGGCGGACGGGTCGGTCAGCTTGTTGACCACGTCGACGAGCTCCCACGCCTCGCGGCGCTGCAGCATCGCCAGTAAGAGCTTCTTGTATTCCGCTGCCAGGCTCCGGTGGTCGTCGGTCGCCTCGGGATCGGTGACCTCGGTCACCTCGACCCATAGCGCGGCCCCCGGTCCGCTCGCACCGGCGCCGATGTGAGCGCGACGCTCGCCGCGCACGACCGCCGCGGTACCGCCGCCGGGGATCCGGCCGACCTGGACGATTGTCGCCAACACGCCGTACGACGGGTAGCGGTCGTCGAGACGGGGGGCGATCAGCAGTGTGCCGGATTCGGTGGCTCGCGCAGCGTCCACGGCGGCACGGGCGGCGTCGTCCAAGGCGATCGGCACGACCATTCCGGGCAACACCACCGGATCGCTGACGAACAACACCGGCACTGATTTGGCTTCAGCCATTATTCCTCCAAAGTTCAGTCTGATGCGCTCAACCTGGACAAGGTCCAATTTGTTCCCGGCTGTTGTCGGCGACCATTCCGCGGTGCATCACGCGGTCGCCGAGCACCCCGGCATGGTCGGCGCAATGCAGGACACAGCGGTTGTCCCACATCACCACGTCGCCCGGCGACCAGGTGTGCCGGTGAACGTTGTCGGCGCGGGTCGAGTGGGCGAAAAGGAACTCGACCATCCCCGCGGCCTGATCCGACGACATGCCGCTGATCTGGGTGCAGCGTTTCGGCGTCGACAGGTAGAGATATCTGCGGCCGGACGTCGGGTGCACATTGACGATCGGATGCGCGGCCGACGACTCCGCATCCCTATCGAGCTGCAGGCCGGTCACCACGTGTGTGATGCAGCGCCCGCGTAATTCGCACCGGATGTCGACGGGCAACGTGTCGTAGGCCAGGTACTGGTTGGTGAACAGCGTCTGCCCGCCCCGGTCGGGCACGACGACTGCTCGTAGGGCGGTGAAGGCGGGGGGATTTCGCACGTAGCTGGTATCGGTGTGGAAACTCGAGCGCGGCGGATGTGCTCTGTCTACATTGCTGACCATGTTGAGCTCGGGCTGTCCGGGCACCGGGGCTTCTCCGACGGTGAACATCGTCGGCCCGAAACTTCGCAGGAAACGCACGAAGCTCGCGTCGTCGGCGTACTGGCCGGGCAGGACGATAACGCCGTGTTCGGCGAGTAGGCGTCGCACGGTCGCAGTGGTGCCGGCGTCGAGGGTATCGACCTCGAGGCCAGTCAGCGTGGCGCCGACGGGCGTCATCGGGGTCACGTGAAACACTGCGCAACTTCTCGATTCATTTCGCTGAGCCCGATCTCGAACAGTTGACGGAGCCCGATTCCGGCGGCGGACGCCATGACGGCGATGACGCTGTCGGGCGCATATGAGCAGTAGAGTCCGGCCTCCAGGAACCAGGGCCGGCCGTCGGGGTCGATCCGAAAGTCGAACAGGCTGTAATGCCGGCAGCCCAGCGCGAGGTGGCAGCGTCGTGCCGCCGCCCACACGTGCCGGGTGAGCAGGGGTTCGTCGGCGACGATCCACGCTTTGGAGCGATCTTTGGCGACGAGATACAAGTCGCCGTTCCCGGTTCGGGCGAGCTTGTCCTCGCGCGTTCGAATGGGCTTACTACTGGAATTCATCGCGTACTCTTCGAGCGGTAGACAGACCAGTTCGCCGTCGCGAACGATGATGCCGCAGCGCACTTCTCGACCGAGTTCGATGTAAGTCTCGACCAAAACTGCTCGGCTGTAGGTCAACGCCCGTGCAGCGGCGTCGTCGTATTCGTCAGGGTCACGCACCAGCGACACCGCGACAGAGTTGTCGGTGTCGACTGGCTTGACCACGACGGGAAAGGGCAGTGTGGGCCGCTCGCCGAGGCCCAGCAGTTGCGCTTGGGGCACTGCCACTCCGGCGGCCGCGACCAGGGACCGTGTCTTGTGCTTGTCGACACCGACAGCCATCACCTCGGCGGGGTTGCCGAGGTAGGGGATGCCGAGGTCGTCGAATAAGGCACGGTAGGTCGTCATACCGGGAATGCAGAACATCTGCGGGATCATCGCGTCGATCCCGAGCGCCCGAATGTGGCTGACAGCGTGGCCGACTGTCATGGTCGGTGCCTCGGCGATCGCGCGCACCGTCAAGTCCCGCGGAAACCGCCATGATCCATCGGGTGAGACGTAGGCGACGTGCATGACGTGGTCCGCCGATCGGCGCAGTGAGTTCAGGCAAGCCTCGGCGTACAGCCGGGAAAGGTCGGCACGGAAGTCGTCCACCGCCGAGCCAACCAGGTGAAGAAGCCGTAGCGGCCTGGCTGCGGGCGGCATTCAGTCACCGCCCGGCTCGATCAGCTTGCCGATGTTGAAGTCGACCTTCAACCAGCCTCGGCGGTGGATCAGATTGCCGATCAACAAAGCCGGTATCTGAACGTGGTGAACCATGAAGTAGGGCAAGGGATCCCACCAGGTGAAAACGGCGTCTCTGCCGCGCACAATGCCGGCGAGTCGGGCACGGCGGCCGCGCTGAGTGAGCAGCCGCCACAGTTCGTGATAGATCCAGTATGTCGGGCGTGCGCCGTTGAGCGGCGTGATGACGGGATGCCCCTCCTCGAGATACGCCGAGGCCAGTTGCTGGTGATCGTGAAACGTCGTGATCGCCGAGTGGGTACGGGGATTGCATTCGATGGCGTAGACGTTCCCGTCGTCTGCCTCGATGAAATCGAATGAAAACTGCCCCGTGACGCCCAGTGCGCCGACGAATTCCTCTACCCACAAACGGATCTCCGGTTTCTCAACCTTTGCGTAGTTGAGTTGGGATGCCGAAGACTCGCAACAGACGTGCACTTGAAGTCGACCGTTGATCGCCGTGCCGTGCGTGCAGTACTCTCGGCCGGCAATGAATTCCTGGAGTATCCAGGGATTCTCGTCCGATATCGGCAGCCAGCGGGCCAGTGCTGCGTTTCGCTGCGGTGTCCGTCTCGACAGGCGCGGTGGATCCAACCGACCGACCGGGTTGTACGCGATCTGCTTGAGCACATAGCTACGACCCACCGGAAAGTCGAAGTTCAGAATCTGCTGCGGATCGCTGACACGCACCCAGTCCGGAACTCGAAAGCCCAACGCAGAAGCCACTTTGGAGAACTCAGCCTTATCGTCGAGCATGCGTACGACGTCCTCGGTCGCGTGCATGACTTCGCAGATGGTGTCCAGGGTGTAGCGTGCGCGCGCGTCGAAGATGCTGGCGGCCGGACTCGATACCGGAATGACGTTGTCCACCGCTTCATAGCGGACGATGTCGTAAAGCGCGGCGTCATAGTCGCGGTCGGTCGGCTCGGGAACGCAGTAGAAGGCGTCGACAGCTCGAGAGAACCGGTGACCGGTGAACCGATATTTGGCCGACTCGGTCAGGATCACCCGATGGCCCGCGCGGTGGAAGGATCGGGCGAGCTGCAGGGCCTTGGTCATCTTGCCGCCGGTGATCAGCACGGTACGGGAAAATGTGCTCGGGGGAGCCGCCGCGGGAGTCCGCGCACGCCCGATGAGAGCCACGGCGACGACGAGCGCGTCGATCGGCAACGTGATCAGCAGGCCGAACAATGTGGCCAGCGTCTTCGTCGTAGTGGCACGGCGACGGTCGCTCGACTTCTGGGCCGTGCCACCGTGGCCTTCAACGAAGGTATGCGGCGCCGAGGCCTCCGGTGTATGCCGCAGCGGCACAACGTCATGCATGACAACTGCCCTGCGTCGTCGAGGTGAACATGTCGATTCCATCGCCGCCGCGTGGGTCGCCCTGGCACAGTTTCCGATGTAGCAGCAGGGTGTCGGCCAGCTCCTCCACGGTCACGTCGTTGAGGAACCGACACGCACCGATCGGTGACGGCACCGCCGCCCGCAAGATGCCGTCTCGGGTCTTCAAGATGGCGGCGGTGGCCTCGCTGAGCAGCTCGGGTGTCAGGTGCTCGCTGTCCAGGGCGAGCCCCAGGTCGCTCATCAATCCGAGTACCCGGTCGCGCTCGTCCACCGATAGATACCCGCGCTGTTCGGCCAGCGTGGTAGACAACGCCATGTCGATGTTGATGGCATGTCCGTGGAAGAACGGGTCGGGCGGGGTGAGCTCCAAAGTCGGACTCCAGGTGTGCCCGAAGGCGATCACTCGGTCCAGGTCGATCTCGTGCAGGTTGGGTGCCTCGAGGTCGAGCATGGTCGCGATCGCTTGGTGGGTCAGACGTTCACCGGCAGAACGCAACTCGGGTGTCCCGTTCAGATGCCCGAACCTGGTGTGCAGCAGGTCGACGCCATGCTCTTCCAGAAGGTGGAAGATTTCGGTGTTGCCCACCACCGAGATTTTGATCAGCTCGGCCATGCCGTTGCGAACTTGGTCCTCCGGCAGCGTCTTCAGGAAAGAAAAGTCCAGCAGCACTTTCTGCGACGCGTGGTAGGCACCGAGCCGATTCTTGTGCTTGCCGTGGTTGACGGCGACTTTGATGGACACGCTCGCGTCGATGAGGCCGATCAGTGTGGTCGGGATGCGGATATAAGGCGTGTTGCGGCGGTAACTGGCACAGGCGAATCCCGCGACGTCGGTGATCAATCCGCCGCCGACGACCAGAACGGGTTCGGTGCGCACCAACCCGTAGTCGTTGAAAGTCGCGATGATTTGCTCGAAGGTTTCCAGCGATTTGGCGGTTTCCCGGATCTGAACCGGCATCACGGTGAGATCGATGCCCTGGCGCTCGAAGTACGCGTGAATCTCGTCGCCGTACAAGTCGTAGACGGTTTCGTCCACAACCATCAGGGCCCGTCCGTACGGGCGGTACGTCTCGGCCAATTCGAGACTGTCGGGTCCGAAGACGCCGTCGACATACACCAGGTCGTACTCGATCTTCTCGTAGCCTTCTACGCGAAACGCTCGGGGACTGTTGATGACTCGCGCTTGCAGATCACTCATGACGACTCCTTGCTGAATGGGGGGCGGGCGGGCAGGGGATCGACGCTGTCACCGCGCTTATCCGACGAGGCCGACCAATTGCTCGGCGTCCAGGGACTCGACGGTCTTTGCCGCGGCGCCGAAGTCGCCGTCCACTGTGTTCTCGTTGGGGAAAGCAACGCACTTGACGCCGGCGGCCGAGGCTGCCGCGACTCCGCCGACGTTGTCTTCGATTGCCACGGCGGTGTCGGCATCCTCGCCGAGTTGTTGCAGGGCGAAGAGGTACGACGCGGCGTCCGGCTTCGGGCTGTCGACCGAATCACGGTCGACGATCACGTCGAATGTGTCGGCCTCGATGTCCGGGCTCAACGCCTCCAACAGCGAGAAGATGTTTTCCGGCGAAGTTGTGGTGACAAAGCCGAGTTTGACGTCGC
>JAVHWH010000028.1:0-4706 GCA_032159915.1 Mycobacterium sp. | reverse complement strand
TGGTGATCTATGACAACCCCGCTGCCTTCAAGGGCAAGATCAGCGTAGCTGCCTACCTGCAACTCGCCGACCTACCCGAGATCGTGGCGACCAAGCATGCCGGCGGTCCGTCGTTGGAGAGCGACATCGAGGCGTTCGGCGACAAGGTCGCCGTGCTTCCCCTCGACAGTGACTGGGTCAGGGCCGCCAAGCGCTTTCCCGAGCGGGCCACCGCGTGCTGGTCGGGAAACGTGGCGTGCGCCCCGGCGCCACTGGCCGCTCTGTCCCGCGCGGTGCTGTCCCAGGACTGGGACAGCGCGGATCATATTTCCGAACAGGTGAACTGGGCGTTGGCCCCCCAGTTCGGCGGTGACATGTCGCGTTTCATGGATTACAGCATCCCGGTCGGTCGCGGCCGGTTCCGCGGAGCGGGTCTGATCGACTGCGGACCCAGCCGGCCCCCGTACACCGACGCTCCATCCGACATGGTCGCAGGCGGCGAGGAGACCGGCCGACGGTGGGCCGAGTTGGAGCAGAAGTACCGCGGGACCCGCTGAGGTCTCGGCACCTTCTCCGCGCCGGGGGGTCCGCGGTGATTCAGGCTAGGCGCCGTCGTTGATCGCCATCACCACTGCCTTCGGCTCGGTGAAGAACTCGCGACTGAACGTCCCACCTTCGCGTCCGATCCCGGAATCTCCCACTCCCCCGAACGGCGCACGTAGGTCGCGGATGAAGAAGCAGTTCGCCCAGACCGTGCCGGCTTTCAATGCGGCCGAAACGCGGTGGGCGCGAGACAGGTTCTCGGTGAAGAGCATCGCGTTCAACCCGTAGGGAGTGTCGTTGGCGGCCTCGATGGCGTCCGCCTCGGTGTCGAAGGGGGCGACCACGACGACAGGGCCGAAGATCTCGTCGCGACTGAGTCGCGACCCGGCGGGCAGGTCCGTCACGATGGTCGGCCTGACCTGCCACCCCTCCCCCAGACCGCCGGTGCGCATGATGCCGCCGTCGGTGGGGATTCCCTCGATGTAGGACCGGACCTTGTTCCAATGTTCCTCGGAGGCAAGTGGACCCAGTTGCGTGGCAGGCGATTTGGGATCACCTGAGGTGAGCGACTCGGCCGCGGCGATGAACCGGGTGAGGAACTCGTCGTACACGTCCCGCTGGACATACAACCGGCTGCCCGCCAAGCAGACCTGCCCGGCGTTGGAGAAGATCGCCCGGATCGACCAGCTGACTGCGCTGTCGAGATCGGCATCGGCGAAGACCAGGTTGGCGCCCTTGCCGCCCAGTTCCAGGCTCACCGGAGTGAGGTGAGCCGCCGCCGCCGCGGCGATGGTTCTGCCGGTAGCCGACGCGCCGGTGAAGGTGATCCTGTCGACCCTGGCATCGCCGGTGAGCGCGGAACCGACCGACCCGGGACCGTATCCGTGTACGACGTTCAGAACGCCATCCGGGAGTCCGGCCTCCACACCCAGGCGAGCCAGGATGGTGGCGGATGCGGGCGTGTCCTCGGCCGGCTTGAGGACGACCGTGTTGCCCCAGGCCAATGCTGGTGCCACTTTCCAGGTTTCGAGCATCAGCGGGAAGTTCCACGGTGCGATCGCGGCCACCACACCCGCCGGTTCGAATCGCGTGTATGCGTGGTGACCTGTATCCATCGGCAACGCCTCGCCTGCGGACAATCGCGCGTGGTCGGCGAAGAAGCGGAAGTTCTGCGCGGACCGGGGCACGTCGTTGCCGCGGCTGTCGGCGAGCGGCTTGCCCATGTCGGTGGTGTCGGCGAGGGCGAGTTCGTCGCCGTGATCGATGATGAGGTCGGCCAGCCTGTGCAGGATGGCGCCCCGCTCGGCAAAGCCCATTCGGGGCCAGGGCCCTTCGTCGAAGGCCCGGCGTGCCGCCGTGACCGCGCGGTCGGCTTCATCGGCGCCGCCCAGCGCCACCCGGGCCCACGGCTTCTGGGTCCACGGATCGACGGTATCGAAGACGGCCCCGCTGGAAGATTCGATCTCGTCGCCGTCGATGACGTGTGGAATCAACTCGGTCATGAACCCTTGTTCCGTTCGGCTATGGTGACGTCCCCTGCGGCCCAGTGGGTCTCGGGAACCTCGCGCAGCACCACCCGAATGGTCGCCCGCGAGGCACCGAGCGCGGTCTCGGCCGCGTCGGTCAAACCAGTGATCAACGACCGCAACTGCGCCGGCGTACGGCCCTGTACCAGCGTCACTTCGATCAACGGCATTGCACTACTCTCCTCTGTGCACGACGAGTGAACCCAGGTGCGAAAAGTGCATCCGTACCGAGGTATCTGGGCCTACCGGAACGGCGTCGGTCATGCCGCCGGTGAGCACGATCCAACCGGGCTCGATCGCCAGACCGCGCTCGGCAAGTGTGTTGGCCGCCAACGCAAGTGCCTCGGCCGGATGGCCCTGCACGGCGGCGCCGGTGGCGCTGTCGACGATGACGCCGTCGACTTCGACCAGGCAGGCCTCCAAGGCGAGATCCAATTGCTCCGGCGCCAGCCCGATCGAGCCGGTCAGATACCGCGCCGAGGAGGCGTTGTCGGCCACGACGTCAGGCAACGTGAAGCGGAAGTCACGATACCGGGAGTCGATGATCTCGACACCGGCATAGACCCTACCCACTGCCGACATCGCCCGTGGCGCCGTGACGCCGGGCCCGGACAGTCGCTCCTTCATGACGAAGACGAGTTCTGGTTCGGCGCGAGGGTGGATCAGCGACTCACCGTCCAACGGCGCCCCGGCGGGCAGCGTCATCGCGTCGGTCAGCCACGCCACCAGTGGAGAGGAGATGCCCATCCGTTGCTGCTTGGCGCGTGAGGTCAGCCCGAGCTTTACCCCCACCACGTGCTCGCCACGTTCGATGCGACGACAAAGCGTCTCGTCTTGAATGGCATAGGCCGTACGCAGGTCGAGATCTTGCCACTCGTCGGTGAGGGGGTCGCGGGCGGCCGGTGCGTCCTGCGCGCTGAGCAGTTCGGTTGCCGCCCGGTCAACGGACCATGTGCTCATGAGGCTCCTGTACCGAAACGCGCGGTGACGGTACCGACTTCGGCGAACTGCGCAGTCCACACGTCGCCACCCTTCACGGGTTGCGCGGCGGTAACCGACCCCGGGAGGATGACGTCGCCGGCTTCGAGACGGTCGCCATGCTCGCCGAGGGTGTTGGCCAGCCACGCCAGCGACACCACCGGCGAGCCGAGCGCTGCTCCGCTCGCACCCGTTGCGACGAGTTCGCCGTTGCGAAACAGGTTGCAGCCGAGTAGCCGGAGGTCCGCGGTGGTCGGTCGGATCGGGTGCGAGCCGAGCACGACCCCGCCCGAGGACGCGTTGTCCGCAATCGTGTCGACGATGTTGATACGCCAGTCCTCGATGCGACTGTCGATGATCTCCAACGCAGGCAGCACGAAGTCCACCGCGGCCAGTGCTTCGGCGACGGTGACCCCGGGACCGGCGAGCCCACGCCCCAGTACCAGCGCGACCTCCGGCTCGACCCGCGGCTGAAGGAATGCCGAGATGGGCACGACTTCGGACTCCGAGTAGAACATCTTGTCGTGCAGCACCCCGAAATCCGGCCGCGCAACGCCCATTTGCCGCTGCATGGCCGCCGACGTCAGGCCGACCTTGCGGCCCTTGATCACCCGGCCATCGGCCTGCCACCTGGCGACCTGAGCCTGTTGAATCGCGTAACCATCGGCGATGGTCAACTCAGGAGACCGATCTGTCAGCGGTGCAATGGGATTGCCCCTCCGGTAGGCCTCCAGGATGGCGTCGGCCATCCGGTCACGCTCATCGGCGCGCATCAGCCACCGACGACTGGCTCGGGCTGGCGCGCGGTCTGCGCCACCGGCGAGTGGTCCGCCAGTTGCGACTGGGACACCGTCCGTTGGGTAGGGCCCAGCCACATGTCGATGGAGCCCGGTTCCTGAAGCTCGAACATGCGCGGCTTCCAAGCCGCCTCGTCCTCGATCAACTGGACGCCGAATGAGTACTCGTAGGTCAGGTTGTCCGGGCCGAGGAAGTAGACGAAGATGGCCGTCGACGTGGGGTGGCGACCGGGGCCGTGCAGGATGTGCACGTCGTTCTGTTGCAGGAATCGCCAGTTGCGCATCACATCGTCCAGCGTTCCGACCTGAAAGTTGATGTGACAGAAGCCGGGTCCCGCATCATTCTGGAAGAAGGCGAGTTTGTGATGGACGGGATCGATGCGCATCAGACATGCGCCGTCTCCGATCCAATCGGACACCCGGCCGCTGAACACCCTCGACCAGAAGTCGTGTGCTGCGCGCACGTCGGGAGCATCGAGGCACAAGTGACCGAATTCGGCGATGCCGGCAGCGGGCCTTCCGAAGTTGATTGGACGGGCCAAGGTGGCCTGGCCGGTGACCAGTTCGACGTGGTTGCCGAACGGGTCGTCGAAGGCGATGAAGTTACGCACCCGCCGCTGTCGAGCTTGTTCTGCGGAACCGCGCCACACCGTGCAGCCATGCTGCTGCAGCTCCGATTCGGCGGACTCGAGCGCGGCATCGTCGAGTAGCGAGAACGCCGATGCGTGGACTCTGGCCTGGTCGCTCTCCACCAGCGCGAGGCAGTGGTGACGATGATCGGCACGCAAATAGGTCACCCCGGGGTCCGCCGACACCGGGTCCAACCCCACGATGTCGACCGCGAATCGGGTCGCACGCTCTAGATCAGTCACGCCGGAACGCA
>JAVHWH010000022.1:0-20704 GCA_032159915.1 Mycobacterium sp. | reverse complement strand
CCGATGACGCGGGTGTCGGCGAACGCCTCGATCAGCGCGATCTCGCTGGCGGCGGTTGGCATCTTCACCATCGGGAAGTCGCCGAGCACCTTGCGCTTCGGTGCGTGCTGCACGATCACGCCGGCCGGTCGGCTGCCACGCAGGATGTGAGCCGACGTCAGATATGCGGGATGGCTGAGCGCGCCCTGACCCTCGACCACGATTACGTCCGGGTCCTCGCCCTCGAACGCGGCGACGACCTGATGTTCCACCTCGCCCGAGCAGAACTGGGGGACCAGCGCGTCCAGCGCGACGCCGTACTTCCCACCCTGGATCAGGGTGGTCTGACCGGTGCCGACCATGACCGCCTTGACACCTCGCGCGTTCAACGCCTGGACCAGCAAGGTGGCGGTGGTGCGCTTACCGATTGCCCCGTCCGTACCGAGTACCGCGATCCTGGGACATGTGACATCGAAGATGCGGCCGGAGAACAGGTGCAGGTCGCGCTTGGCCTTTGGTCGGCGTACATCGGTGATGGTGACGCCGCCGATCACGGCTGCCGCCACGAATTCGGCGTCGTCGTTGAGGAATTCGTGCAGACCGTTGATGATGTGCATCCCGCGGGCGATTCCGTCGAGCAGCACGACCCGCTGCTCGTTCGATAGTAGGCCGTCGGCAGGCGCCAACCCGCAAATCAGGTAATCAGGTACGCGACCGGCGTGCGAGATGGACTCGGCCAGCGACGCCAGCACCGGGATGCCGTTCGCGGTTCCGTCAAGGAACTTGCCGGCATCCATGCCAGCCCTGAGACTGTCAATGACACTGAGGATTTCGTACTTCTCTGAGTGCCGGACCAGGCCGTTGGCGGTCTTGCCGTCCTGCTCGCCGAACTGGCCCTCACAGTAGACGATCGCGGTGGAACCAGCAGGCAGCGCCAAGGGCACTGCTGGAAGGATCGACTGGCTGTGTTTGGACGCGTCGAGAAAAGGGGTACTACTGCCGAGCGAAGACATAAGTTCCTCTGAGAAGTCTCAGAAGGCGACGAAATCGTTGCGGGGCGGTGCGCCCAGCGCTCAACGAGTGGTCTTCCCTGAGGGCCGGCAAGATTACCGGCGTGTTAACTGTACCCGATCGACGCTGGCTGTCATGCATGAGCCGACTCTTAGCGACGTGTTCGGCTTGCTTGTCGGCAAGAAGGTGACGGTGTAAAGATTGAGGCCCATCGTCGCCACGCTGATGTGGTAACTCCAGGACGGATCGCCATGGACATCGAGATGAGAGTTGTGGGTTAGTCCTAGTGCACTCGTTTTCTGCGGTATTCGTGGTCGCGGCCCCGGCCTGGAAGGTCTGGCGGGTGTTGCACCCGCCGGCACCCCGCGACGCGACATTGCCGAGGGTCATCGAATATCCCGGCGGCAGTATGGAAATCCTCAACGAGGGCGACGAGGCGGGACAGGGTCTGGTGCGCACCTGCGTATTCGGTGTTCCCCGCTATCTGATGTCCGGTGGCGCGGCCCGGTCCTGGGAGGTGGTCACCGAGGCCAGGATCAACACTCTGTCTCGCTACGTCGCCATCAGTAAGCCGTTGTGGTCGCGTGCCGAGGGGTACCACGAACTCGACGAACAGCCCAACGGCACAACACTTCTCACCTTCCATGAGACGTACCATGCCCACAACCCCGTGCTGCGCGCCCTTTTCGAGGGCCGCGTGCACGCGAAGATCTCGGCCGACAACACCATGATCTACGAGCACGCGCTCACATATGCCGGCAAAACGAAAAGGGTGTCATGAGCTACGACGTGATCATTCCCGGCGGGGCGGGCGTGGGTCTCGTCCGTGGTCCGCGGCCTATAGCGACGGCATAGCTTGCGCGGACGTTCTCAGCCCGCAGCGTGGTGGCGATGTCGATCGCTATAAGCCCTTCTTATTGAGCCAGTCCAGCACGACGTCAGCCACTTCTTTCCAACCGCGGTCGATGGTCAGCGAGTGGCCTTTGCCTTCGAAGACGTGCAACTCGGTGTCTGCGGAGCCGTGGTGGTATTTGTCGAACACTTCTTGGGTGACCTTGAGGGGGACGACGTGGTCGTCGGTTCCTGAAGTCAGCAGCAGCGGGCCACGTTCGGCTAGGTGGGTGTCGACTCGGGCCGGGGAGTGCGGAAAGAAATTGGCGCTCGCGTCTTGGAAGAGTGGACGGCCGGCGCCGGGAATGGACCAGGCGTCGTGCAGTGCATCGGATTCTTCTTCGGTGAGCATGTTGCCGAATGCATAGTGGAATTCTTTGGCGCTCAAAGAAACCGTGCGATGTAGATTTGCCGGATTCTTCAGGACGGGGAATGCGGACTTCAGTTGTGCGTAGGGCAGTGCCTTGACGCCCTTGATGGGCGCCGGGTCGATGGCCGCGGCAGCCACGACGACGCCGTCAGCGAGCAATTCTTGTGCGATGAGGCCGCCGAATGAGTGCCCCACGGCGATGGGTTTGGGCTCGGTTGCGCCGATGAGCCCGACATAGTGATCCACCATCTCCTTGATGCCCATGTCATTGAGCGCATCCGGGTTGTCGCGGGTAGCAGCGACGGTATCTCCGTCGCCAGGCCAACCCAGAGCACTCGCTTGGTATCCAAGGGACTCGAAAAGGTCGATCCAGGGACGCCAGGCGTCCGAGTGGATCCAGAGCCCGTGAATGAAGAGAATCGGGTTGGGTTTGGTGGGTGACGTCATTGCACTACCTCTTCTGTCGTTGATGTGGGTTGTTGAAAGGGCGAGTCCGTCAGCCCGGCGGGACCACAGTCTCGATGAGGCCCGTTGCTACGTCGTAAACCATTCCAGCGCAACGCATTGCGCTCGGTAGTCCGGCGGCGTCGCGCAGCGCTTTCACATCGACGTGGACGGCGGCGTAGGGATCGTGGACGCTCTTGGCGTCTAGAGACCTCTGGTCGACACCGAAGAAGTCGGCCAGCCTCTGGTGCTCACCTTGCATCCGCAGGATCCCGCAGTCGGTGTGCTGCAGGACCACAAAATTCCAACCCTGGTCGAAGTCGCCCCCGGCTGCTTGCGTCAGCTTCCGCAGCAGCACGAGTTCGTCGATCACCGATGGTGTGACGCGCCCGCCGATATTGCGGATCATCGCCGCTTCGCCCAACTCCAGCCCGAGCACTTGAGCCGGATCCACGCGCGGGTCCACGCAGCCAATGATGAAGACCTTCAAAGACGGAATTATCCGCAATCCTGACGCGAAGCGATGCGTGGAAAAGCCAGCATTACCCTGGGCCAGCTTCTGCAGCAGTTCGGTCATCGCCACTCCTCGTCGAAACACCGCAGTTCGGGTCGGGATTGAATCCCGTTGTGCGACTGCGATAACAGTGCTCTAAGTTGGCGGCCGGAAAAAGTGCCAATATCTGCTCGCACTCATCGTCTGCGCCGATCAATCATCAGCCGTACAGTTCTTTGGGTGGAGTTTCGCCAGCTGGAGGCGTTTGTCGCGGTGGCGACCGAACTTCACTTCGGTCGAGCGGCGGAGAAGCTCGGTATTGCGCAGGCCACGTTGAGTGAACTGGTGCGTCGGCTGGAGCGCGAAATGGGCACGTCGCTGTTGGCCCGCACGACCAGGCGAGTCGCCCTCACGGGCGCAGGCGCAGAGCTTCTCGAGCGTGCCGAGGCGATTATCGACAGTGCATCCGAGGCGATCGTCGCGGTGCGTCGCGTCGCGAGTGAAGAAGCCGGTATCGTCCGGTTGGGCGTCATACCTACCGTCGCGCCTGTCTTGGCTCCGCACGTCGCTGACGCACTGCGTCGGCACGCTCCCGACGTCACCCTCGATATGCGCAGGATGTGGCCGCCCGATTTGCTGCACGCCGTCGCAGACGGGACTGTTGATGTGGCTATCAATTGTGGTTCCGTTGTCGATCCGCCGGGCGTCGCCGGCGAGGTGTTCTGCGGTGAGGGCGTCGTGGTGGCGCTGCGCAACAGCCACCCGCTCGCCGAGCGTGGCAGTGTCTCGTGGAGAGACCTTGCCCGCGAACCTTTCGGAGTCCCCAATGCCTCTTTGTTTCCGGACTGGTCTGCGACGCAACGGCGCGTGCTTGAGCAAGCAGGCATCTGTCCGCCGATCGTGGAGCTCGAAGCCACCGATCTCGCGGCGGCCGGTTGGCCTCGCCAGTCCCAGGTGGACTGGATCATGAGCAGCGCCGGAATGATTGGGGCAAACGAGGGGGTGACGGTGCTGCCGGTGTCACCCACCGGGCTGCTGTCGTACAAGTTGCAGTGGAACCCATCGCGCGCGCAGACATCGGCTGCGGCACGCTTCGTGCAGTTGCTTCTCACCGTCGCAGTGCCACCCAACTGGGTCACGCAGCCAGGGCACCTGCGATTCGACACAGTGGATTCGACTGCCCCTCAAGAGGATTCATGCCAAGTACCGCCGACCTGACGCGACGCAACACGGCCTTCGCCGCGAACTGCTTCGACCCGGGTCTGACTATCAATCCGTCGGGCAACATGATGGTAATTGGCTGCGTTGATCCGCGCGTCGACCCTGCACACGTTCTTGGCCTGGCCAACGGCGAGGCTGCGATTATCCGAAACGTTGGCGGCCGCATCACGCCGTCGACCCTGCGCACAATGGCGATGCTGGGCAAGGTCGGCCAAGCCAACGCCGACACGCATGTGCCCGGTACGTGGAACCTGGTCATCCTGCACCACACGGATTGCGGGATGACCGATCTCGCGCCCTATCCGGCGCTGCTCGCCGAGTACTTCGAGATTTCAGAAGGCGAGTTGGCCGGAAAATCCGTCTCAGACCCGGTCGGATCGGTGCGCGTGGATGTGGAGACGATCTTGGACAACATTCAGGGGAACGACTTTCTGGTGTCCGGACTGGTATACGACGTCGCCACCGGAGGTCTGGACGTGGTGGTCGCGCCCACGCCTCTGCATCCCGCAGACCCCTGAGCAAGGCAACGCAGAATCACTGGCTGGCTGAACCGGTTTTCGAATGGTCAGGCGTGCCACCACGAATCAGGATTACGTTCTTCATGGAGTGGCTGCTCTACGTTTCTGGGCTAATCAGCCCCGATCGCTATGCCACGCTATTCAACGCGGACGGCCGGTTCGCTGATTGCCCGAGTGACATCGCGCTGACCGCTGCCAGAATTTTGACCGAGCCCGCGAAACACCGAGGGCAGACGTACACGGTGACCGGTCCGGTGGAGTACAGCCACGATGAGTTGGCAACCGAATTCAGTCGCGTGCTGGACGTCGGTCTCCCGTTCGAGCAAGTTACGGTGACGACGTTCCTAGAACTGATTGGTCAGTCGGACGACACCGCGAAGCTCAAACAATTCGAGGCGGTAACCATCGATCAGCAAGAAGGGCGCCTGGCAGGCATCACTGATGCTGCCCAACGCATCCTCGGCCAGCCACTTGTGACCGTCGAGGAGTTCATCAACCAGCACCATTCGCTCTTCGACTCAGCTACGTGAAGGCGGTCTCGCGCACGCACCAGATAGCCGTGCCGACGCATCAGTCCTGACGGATACCTTTGCAGAAAGGCAATACTTCAAAATGCTCTCAAGACAAGGGCTTTCGCGCCGCTGCTCGCCGCCAACACACCTGACGCGATACTCAAACGATCCCACAGTGATCGCTGCTAAGCCAAGCGCGGCTGACCACTAACCAGCCGGCTCACACTCACCACTACGCCATTTGTCCAGGCAGGGTGTAGCCTTAGGAGCGTTGGCACCCCCAGCCCATCCGGAATGGCTCAGTTTCTTACGCTGATCTGCCCGAGCATCCGCTCATGCCGGACATAAACGTTTGTACCGCTTAGTCGGGATAATTTTGAATGCTTCGTCGTTGTTTCAGCCATCGATTGCTCCGTTTGGGCTGCAACACTTTTCCTACACGCCGAGCTTTGGCCTCCTCGGTACCTACTCGCCGACAGCGTGCGGCTTGGCGACCTTCGGTAAGGCGCTGGCGAACGGACTGACAGCCAGAGGCGCCACGGTCAGCGTCGTGCGCATTGCCGACGGTGACATTTCCATCGCGCCCAACGTCGCCGGCGAGCTCGTCAACGGCTCGGCGTGCTCTATAGCGGCGACCTCCGAGCTCCTGAACCAGAGCGACGTCGCCGTCATCCAGCACGAGTACGGCATCTATGGCGGTCCCGACGGAGACGAAGTCGTCCAGATCATGACCGGATTGCGCGTCCCATCAATCGTCGTCGTTCACACGGTGCTCAAAGACCCCACCTCACATCAACTATCGGTGCTCGAATCAGTGATGGCGTTGGCTGACCAAGTAGTCGTGATGTCGGAGGTGGCCCGCGAACGGCTGTGCGCGGGCTTTGCCGTCGATCACCACAAGGTCACCGTCATCCCGCACGGCGCGGCGCTCCCGAATGGTAATGGCGTGCAACGTCCCGACCGGCCGACGATCTTGACCTGGGGCCTGCTAGGACCGGGCAAGGGCATTGAGCGAGTCATCGACGCCATGGCTGCGCTCAAGTGCCTGCCCAACCGGCCGCGGTACATCATCGCCGGCCGTACTCACCCCAAAGTCCTCGCCACGCAGGGGGATAGCTATCGGGAAGCGCTTGTCGCGCAGGCCAAACACCTCGGCGTTGCCGATTCGGTTTGCTTCGACGCCGTTTACCGCACACCCGAAGAGCTCACCGCGCTCATCCAGACGGCTACCGTCGTCGTCCTGCCCTACGACTCGAAGGATCAGGTCACCTCCGGCGTGCTGGTCGACTCTCTTGCGAGTGGCCGCCCGATCGTCGCCACCGCTTTCCCTCACGCGGTCGAGCTGCTCGGCAGCGGTGCGGGAACCGTGGTCGCTCACGACGATCCCGATGCGCTGGTCGCAGCGCTGCGCGAGCTGCTGACCGATCCGCGCGTCGCCGAATCCATGGCCACCGAAGCCCGCTGGCTGGCCCCATCCATCGCCTGGCCCGTCGTCGTCGGCGCCTACGTCACCGAAGCGCAACGACTGCTGGTCAATCAATCGGCGCTGGCGTGACCGGCGCCGCGCCCACCCCGGTGTTCGCGCACTTGTTGCGAATGACCAATCATCGCGGCACCTTCGAGCACGCCTGCTTGACCGAGCCCCGCCGTGAGCACGGGTACTGCACCGATGACATGGCCAGAGTGCTCGTCGTCACGACCCGTGACCCCGACCCATCGGGTGCCATAAAGGGCCTCGCCGGCAAGGCGCTGCAGTTCTTGAACGAGGCCCAGTCCTACAACGGCTCCTGCCGCAACCGGATGGATGACGCCGGACGTTGGACCGACCAGCCGACCACGGACGATCATTGGGGCCGCTGCATCTGGGGGCTGGGCACCGCGGCCGCCCAGAGCGGCGTCAGCCTGGTCCGCCGACTGGCCGTGATTCAGTTCGAGCGCGCTGCCAAGGCCAGGTCGCCATGGCCACGGGCGATGGCGTTCGCAGCCGTCGGTGCTGCCGAACTCCTCAGTGTCGAGCCCGGTAATTCCGCGGCCCTGGCACTCCTCGCCGACTACGCCGCCACTGTCGCGAGACCGAAGTCCACGTCGGGCTGGCCATGGCCCGAACCAAGGCTCGCTTACGCGAATGCGATTCTGCCCGAGGCGATGATCGCTGCCGGCGTGGCGCTGGACGACCCGGATCTGAAACGACGTGGCCTGGAGCTGCTGGAGTGGCTCCTCGACTACGAATCGATTGACGGCCATCTGTCACCCACCCCCGTGGGAGGCCGGGGACCGCAGGACAGTCGGCCCGCGTTCGACCAGCAGCCGATCGAGGTGGCCGCCCTCGCAGACGCCTGCGCACGTGCCGCAGCCGCCGACCCGCGTGCGCTCTGGCTGGATGGGGTCCGGTCGTGCGCCGCTTGGTTCGAGAGTGTCAACGACTCTGGGTTGCTCATGTGGGACAGGGAGACCGGCGGCGGGTTCGACGGGTTGCTCGCCGACGGCGTCAACCTCAACCAAGGCGCCGAATCGACCCTTGCGGTGATCTCCACCTTGCAGCAGGCACAGCGCTTTTCGTTGGTTCCACAATGACTTTGGCGCTCACTGGGCTGGTGTCTCGCGACCCCCACCAGATCGTGGGTAACCCGGGACGGGTGATCACACAACTATTTGTGCCCGGCCAGGAGGGCTTCGAGCTGCAGGAATCCCGAGCGGGAGTGGTGCTCAAACGCATCCTCGCCCTGACCGACGACGACGTTTTGTCGTCCCTGGACGACATCATCGTCCGCTTCGACGGACGCCACCGTGACCTCGTGGGTACTTTCCGTCAGCACGCCCACGAGCTCGCGGACCGCCTGAATTCCGGCGCCCCGTTGTCCGATGCGCGAATGCTGTTGCTGGGAGCGACCTTCACCAGCGAATTCGCCATCGAGGGCGCGGCACTGTGCAACCCCAGCATTGTGGCTCACCCCGACCAGACCGACTCCGCACCGGGCAGCTTGCGATTCGTGATGAGCGTACGAGGGATCGGGGAAGGGCACCGCTCGTCCATCGGGTTCCGCACCGGTGTTGTCGACGCTGCGGGCCGAGCCACCATCGACGACTCGGCGCGCTTCGCAACCACCGGAAGCGTGTCGGGCACGCTGCTCGATGCCGCGGTGTTCCGCTGCGAACTCAGCCACATCGGTAATGCCGCCGAGGCCGCGAACTACGTCTTCGATATGCTCGGCGACCGCTTCACGCGAGCCGACCTCGACGCGCGACTCGACGATCTCAGGGCCAACCTAAGGACCCGGGGACACGCGGAGCGTGCGGTCGCCCTGATCCGTACGGTCGCCGCGCGGTCCTATGCCGTCGAATTCCCCAGCGACGTAGAACTTTCCGAGCGAGTGTTGTGGCCGTCGGCAGAGGCCGAGCAGGCTGGTATGGAAGATGCCCGATTCGTCCGCTTCGTCGAAGACGACGGCTCACTTACCTACCACGCCACCTACACGGCCTATAGCGGATCTCACATCAGCCAACAACTGCTCACGACCAAGGACTTCCAGTCCTTCACCTCCGGACCGCTCGTCGGGAAAGCGGCGGCTAATAAAGGCCTGGCCTTGTTCCCTCGACGAATCCACGGTCGCTACGCCGCTATGTCTCGATCGGACCGCGAGACCAACACCGTCGCCTTCGCCGACCATTTGGGGGTCTGGACGAGCGCGTCGCCCTGCCAGCAGCCGAAGGAATCCTGGGAAGCGCTGCAACTCGGAAACTGCGGCCCGCCAATAGAAACCGAAGCGGGCTGGTTGGTGCTCACCCATGGCGTCGGGCCAATGCGAACCTACAGCATCGGAGCGATTCTGCTCGATCTGGACGATCCGACCCGGGTGCTCGGCCGGCTGCGACGCCCGCTGCTCAGCCCCGCGCGCGACGAACAGGACGGCTATGTGCCCAACGTTGTCTACTCCTGCGGCGCGCTCGTGCACGCCGACACCCTGGTGATCCCCTACGGAATCAACGACGGCGCGATTGGCATTGCCACCGCGCCACTCTCGCAGCTGCTGGCCACGATCATCCAGTAATCAGATCGCCGAAATGAGGTCACTATGAGCACGACGAAAAGGTCAGGCGACACACCGCATAACGCGCTCGGCGAGTACGTCCTGCACGTGGGTGCGGGGTTCACCGCCAAGGATCGCCCGCATGTGTTGCAGGAGTTGGCTACCCTCGGGTCGCATCTGGGCCGGTGGGATCCCCGAAACGTCAGCCTGGAAGTCTCATTGCAGGACCGCGGTCGACGGGAGCAACGCGTCACATTACGGACGACCTTGCCGGGTCTCCCACCGCTCGTGTCCGTCGCCGGAAACGGCGACATCAGCCGCGCCCTTCGCGAAGCGAAGCATGAGCTGATCCGGCAGCTCGAACACCAGAAGTCGGCGCGCGAACCCATGCACAATCGAAAGCTCAGGCACGACGTGACCCGCCCGGGTGCCTTGGCGTAGGGCTGACACGAACTTCGGGGCCTGAGTCCAGCGGCGTTTACCGCCCGCCGCGGATGGCGTTAGCGGCGAAGTCGGCCGCTTGATCGGTCATACCGTTCGTCTTGTAGGCGCTGTGCGCGGCGCGGCTGAACCCCTGGCCCGAGGAACAGACCGGGTCTTGAGGTGTGCAGAGGTCCAGCGTCTTCTGCGCGTAGAGCGGCCCGATGTTGATCGGGGGCGCATCGCGGTCGACCAGGTTCAGGAACCCGTTGGAGGGTTTGCCGAACAGCGTGACCGCGGCGACGTGCGGGGCCACGTTGGGCGGCAGCGGACCGTTGATGCCGGCGGGGAGCTGGTAGCCGGCGGGAACGCTGTCGGAGGTGATGTAAGCGGCGATGGCCGCGCCCTGGGAATAACCACCGAGAACGATTTTGGTGGCGGGGCAGGTGTTGACAGTGTCGAGAACCTTGTTGGCGGCGTCGGCAACACCGTCAGCGGCTTGCCCGAAGCTCAGTGACGCCGGGTAGTTGACCCCGTAGACGTCGACGCTGCGGCCGCCGAGGCGGCTGGTGAGGGCGTCGGCGAATTCCTGGCCGACCGCGCCGGGGCCGGGCGGTTCCAACGTGCCGCGGGCGAAGATCACCTCGACGTCCGAGCATGGTCCGTCAGCGGCTGCGGTACCGATCGCCGGTACGGTGATCGCCGCCGCGAACATTGTCATGATAACGGCCGCGCACTGCAAGATCTTCGTCATCAGCGACGCGCACCATGACAGTGGCGATGCGCCGTAGCGGCTTGTCTCTTGCACGCTGTTGCCTTTCGTCGGGCGAGGAATTTTCTGAGCGTATGCGGTGGGCGACTTCCACGCAGTCCGGCCTTCGGCGACGATGCCGACGGTCATTTTGATATCCCTCGCTCTGCTGGTCAAACTCAGCCCTTTGCAACACCAGTGGTGGCCTGGTTCATCCCCGACGCAATGGTCGCGGAGAAAAGAGCAGGTGACGGGCCCGGGTAACTGCGCGTCGATCAACAAGAAACAGCAGGTGAAGCCTTTTTCCTGTATCGGTTGGTAGCTACTAAGCGCCGATTAGGTTTTCGCCTCGATTCGCAATACGCTTGCGCGCGGTTTGTTCTCGACCCAGAAAGCGGCCATGCCCATTCAGTCCTTGCTGGTGCGTCCCCGACAGGTGCGCAGCGCCCAGCGATTCGCTTCCCGCGTCACCTGCCCAACGGTCGGCCAGTGCTTCGACATTGAAGTCACCCGTGACGCCGACGGATGGATGATTCAGATTCCCGAGATCGGCCGAGCCACTCGCGCCAGCCGTCGGGCCGCAGTCGACATGGCGGCACGCGAGTGCATCGCGATGTGGACCGGAATCCCGATCGGTTATGTTGCCGTGCGCATCGACAGCGAGCTTGGCTAGCGTTCCAACTTCGCATATTGGCCGAGGCGTGTCCGGGGCGTGACCTCACCGCGATGATGACCAGAAATGCTCATCACCATGACGGTGCTCGCGGCGTTCGCTGCTCTGGCGCTGGCGATGTCCGTCGGCTACTGCTGCGGCCGACGTGCCGGCTCACCTCGTTCGACGTGGAGTAAACGGACAAGCCGGGTGGCGTTGGGAAAGCACATGGTGAACCTGGTCGTGGCGGTCGCCGCGCGTCGTGTTCGGCGCAGACTGCGATCCCAGCCCATTGCCGAGCTCGTGGGGCTGAAAATACTTGCCTCTCTTGGGCTGTCGCGGCGCAGCGTTACCCGGATGCGCGCCTATCTAGGTGCGCCAAGCTGGTGAGGCAACACAGATGTCGACGCTAGACGGCAAGATCGCGTTCGTCACCGGCGCATCGTCGGGGCTCGGCGCTGCGACAGCGCGGCTGTTATCACGCCAGGGCGCAACTGTTTTCGGTATAGGTAGGGACACCACCCGGCTGGCCGCGGTATTCGCTGACGTCGATCGTGGCTCGTACGCTTCGGTGGACATCGGATCGGCGCAGGCCTGCGCGGATGCAATCGAGCAGTGCGTCGGCGAATGGGGCGGTCTGGACGTCTTGATCAACATTGCGGGACGACACCAGATGCGCCGGACCTTGTCGATGACCGCCGACGACTGGTCGGAAGACCTTGCGGTGAACCTCAGTGGGCCGTTCCACCTGTGCAGGGCCGCGTTGCCTCATCTGCTGAACCGAGGCGGCAACGTCGTCAATGTCAGCTCTATCGCGGGAGTGGAGGGACAGGCGTATTCGGCCGGCTACTGTGCGGCCAAGCATGGCCTGATCGGGCTGACCCGCGCGCTGGCGGTGGAATACACCGCGGATCGCTTACGGGTCAACGCGATATGTCCTGGCGGCATGCTCACCCCACAGATCGAACAGTTCACCGCACCGGAAAACCCGAACTACGACCTCATCATGCGCACGGCCTCACCGCGCGGCATCATGCAGCCTCTCGACGTGGCAAACGTAATCGCCTTCCTGGCGAGCGACGCCGCGGCGGCGGTCCACGGCGCTGTCTACCGGGTCGACAACGGCAAAGGCGCCGGCTGAGCGTTCACGAGCCGGTGAAGCGGGGTCGGCGTCGTTCAGCGGTGGCGGACACACCTTCGACGAAATCCCTTGTCGCCGCGAGACGGATCTGCTCGGCTTGTTCGTTGATCGTCGCCGCGCGGACTCGGTTCGCCAGTTCGCCGCGCAGGCTCTGGCGTATCGACTGCACTGCAAGTGGCGCGCTGGAAGCGATTTCGGCGGCGAAGGCGTGGGCGGCCGAACGCACCTGAGCGTCGCCGGCCAGCCGGTCGCACAATCCGATACTGACCGCTTCACCTCCCGGCACCTCGCGGCCGGTGTACAGCAACTCCTGTGCGCGCTGTATCCCGACCGCTGCGGGCAGGGTGACGGTGATGCCGAATCCCTGGTGCAAGCCGAGCCGGCTGAAGTTTGCGATGAATCGGGTGGATGGTCCGGCGACGCGGAAGTCGGCCGCCAGCGCCAGCCCGAGACCGCCGCCCACCGCCGCACCCTGCACGGCCGCGACGATGGGGGTGCGAGTGGCGAAGAGCCTGGTCGCTTCCTCGTACAGCGACCCTGTGGATCCCGCAATCGTCGGCCGGCTTCCACTCAGTGCGCTCGGCAGATCGGCGCCCGCGCAGAAGTGTCGGCCCGACGAGCAGAGCACGATTGCGCGCGCATCCGGGTCGGCGTCAAGACGCTCGAAGGTGTCGGCCAACTCGGCGATCAGCGCGGCGTCGAAATGATTACGCGGGCCGCGTTCGAATTCGACTGTGGCGACGTGATCGGCGGACACCTCGACGTGGATCTGATGACTCATGAAGGCATTATGTCGGGTGCACTTGACCTCAACAATTGTTGAGCTCTTAGCCTGGTCGCCATGGCTCACCCACACGCAACGTGGCCTCCGGAGCTCGCTTCCATTGGTGCTCTCCGATTTGCCCGTCGCTCATACCATTTCGAAGAGACTGTCCGCTTCTACCGCGACCTGGTCGGCCTGCCGCTGTGCGCCACATTCGCGGAAAGCTTCGGCAGCACCGGTGCGATATTCGGCTTACCTCGATCCACGATGACGTTCGAGATCGTCAAAGCGACTGAACCCGTTGCGGTCGACAGTCACGAGCAGCTGTGCCTGTATTTTCCCGACGCCGCTGCACGGCAGCGGGCGACGGCCAGGCTCGCCGAGTCGGGAGCCGAACCCGCTGCTTCACATCCCTATTGGGCGGCGGTGGGCGCGGTCACCTACCGCGATCCGGACGGTCGTGAAGTGGTGTTCGCACCGTTTGTCTTCGCCGTGAACGAGCCGGTGGGCGGCAACTCGTCCGGTGAACACTGGCAGTAACTCACAAAAAGGTCCGTAGAAAGCGGAAGACCACCGGGGTCGAGTACACCGGTGGCCGTCCTTTGTGTTGGCTTGTAGCAATTAGTGCTTGAAGGCGTCCTTCACCTTTTCGCCTGCGTCCTTGAGGCTGGCTTTGGCTTGGTCGAGCTTGCCCTCCGCCTCGGTGCCGTGATCGTCGGTGGCCCTGCCAAGCGCCTCCTTGGCCTTACCGGCAACGTCGTCGATCTTGTTGGTCACCTTTTCGTGGGCTCCCATGCGCTTCAGCTCCTTCTTCGCTGGACATGTATTGCGTCCGAACTAGTACCCGGGCGACCGCGCGGTCAAACCGGGTGTGCGAGATTGGCAGCATGCAGGTCGCGATCCTCGACGACTACCAGGACGTCGCGCTGACCATGGCGGATTGGTCGGAGGTCGCCAGCCGCGCCTCGATCACCGTCTTCAACGATCACCTCGCCGACCCCGACGCCGTCGTCGAGCGGCTCACGCCGTTCGACGTGGTCTGCGTGATGCGCGAGCGCACACCATTGCCACGAGAAGTCATCGAGCGGCTACCTCGGCTGAAAATGATTGCCTCGACCGGGCCGTTCAATGCCTCCATCGATCTCGCGGCCGCCGAAGAACGCGGCATCCACATCAGCACCACCGGCGGCTACGTCGAGTCGACGGTGGAGCTCACCTGGGCGCTGATTCTGGCGACCGCCCGCCGAATCGCCGATGAAGCGGAATCAGTGCGCGGTGGCGGCTGGCAGACCTCCGTCGGCAGGCAACTCGGCGGCACCGTGCTGGGCGTGCTGGGGCTGGGTCGAATCGGCAGCCGGGTGGCGAGGGTCGGCGCGGCGTTCGGGATGGACATCATCGCCTGGAGTGCCAATCTGACCCGCGAGGCGGCCGAACAAGCCGGCGCGACCTATGTGTCGAAGCAGGCGCTGTTCGCCTCCGCCGACGTCTTGTCGATCCATCTGGTGCTCAGCGAACGCTCCCGTGGCCTGGTCGGCGCTGAGGAATTGGCGCTGATGAAGCCAACAGCGTTGCTAATCAACACCTCTCGTGGCCCAATTGTCGATGAGTCGGCTCTCATCGACGCGCTGCGGGCGCGGCGCATCGCCGGTGCCGGCCTCGATGTCTTCGACACCGAGCCACTGCCGGCTGGGCATCCATTGCGGTCGCTGGACGCCGTGGTCGCCACCCCGCACATCGGCTACGTCGCCGAGCAGGTCTATCGGGTCTTCTACGGCGAGGCCGCCGCCAAGATCGCCCGCTGGCTGAGCGTTGCCGGCGGCGGCTGATTTCGATGCTCGGCGGCGCGACCACCACGAATCAGCGAGGCTCACCACCACCGACACCGCCGCGGCGAGCGCCCAGCCGAACAGGATGTCGACGACAAAATGCTCGGCGGAGTACACCAGGACGAAGGCCATCGCTAACGGGTACGCCACCAGCAGTGGGCGCCAGCCGCGTCTGACCCGTCGCCACAGAAACATCGAGATCATCGCGGTCACCGCGGCATGTAGCGACGGAATCGCAGCGACCAGGTTCACGCTGGCCTGTCCGGAGTCGAGCAGCGCCCCGGCCGACTGCAGATGCAGCGTTCCCCAGCCGCGGGTGGAGATCCGCTCGACGAACTGGTGGGCGCCGGGCCGGCTCATGTGCATCGCACCCAGCAGCCCGCCGTCGGGAACATTCGCCGGACCCCGAAACATGCATGGCGGGTCCGACGGGCCACCAGCGACATCGGCCCGCGTGCAACTCGCCGCCGCCCACGGCGGCGCGGCGGGCAGCAGCACGTACACCGCGAGCGCGGCGAAAGACAGCGCGACGAACCGGCGGACGAACGCTGCCCACTCGGTTCGGTTGTACAGCCAGAGCACGCCGGCGACGATGTAGGGCAGCACAAAAAATGACATGTAGATGCCGCTGATCATGATTTCCCACCACGGTGGTTGAGCCATCTTGATGTGCTCTTGCAACCAGACCGTGGGCACGGCGCCGAAGAAAAGCCACCGGTCTGCGGCGGGCTGGAACTGCCAGAGAGTGGATGCGCCGAGCATGTCGGCTGCGCCGCGGCTGAGGTCGTAGAGCACCAGCACGAGGGCGAATGGCAGCCAGTCGCGCAGCACCGCGAACGCCTTGTGCCCGCGGCCGATGCTCGCGGCGATCAGCCCGGTGGCAATGTAGAGCAACAACAGTTCGCGGTTGAACGCGAACCCATCCGTCGCGGTTCGGTAGATCACCACCACCGCCCACAGCGCGACACATGTTCTTCGGGCCCGCGTGAGCCGACGGTCGCGGGGTGGTCGATCAAGCCCGGCGGGTCGTGACGGCACCGCAGGCGTCGGCGGAACTTGGCGGTGGCTCACCGTGGCGTCGGGTCCGCGATCACGGTTGAACAGCCGGACCCGGCGATCGGTGGTTATCGACACCAGCCCGACCTTATCCGTTTCCGGCTGTTTACCATCGGTTCACCCTCTTGTCGGTGGACGACGAGGCGGAGCGATCCGCCGGAAGTGCTGTCGGTGAGTGGGTCCAACGCAGGTGGTACCCATTTTCGCGGGCGCCTATCCGGCTGCTGTGAGTTTGCTGTCGGTTAAGTTTTCACCCGTCGAGATGCATGAGGGCCAGCACGCGCCATTGGCGTTGCACCTTGCGCTCTCCGGCCGTGGCGATCATCCCGGACGGTGCGAACATTTTCGACGGCACTGGGTCGTCTTCGGATAGCGGTAACCCGTCGCCTCGGATTACCTTGACCAGCACGATGATTGCCGCAATCAACACGATCACCACAACCGCGGCGAAAACGACGGACAGCGTGCCCTGAATGAACGTGTTCCTGATGACGTCGGCGAGTTGACCCGCATTCTTGGCCGACCCGAACGACGTTTTACCCGATGCTTGGGCGGCGGCGTACTGAAAATGTTGAGTCCAGTAGCCGACGCTTGGGTCGGCGGAGAAGATTTTCTGCCATGACGCGGTCAGCGTGACGGTCAGGTCCCACAGCAGTGGGGCTCCGGGAATCCAGGCCCAGCTGAGGTGGCCTTTCTTGACTACCACCACCGTGACGACGGTCAGCGCGATCGCCGCCAGCAGTTGATTGGCGATGCCGAATAGTGGAAAGAGGGTGTTGATTCCGCCCAGCGGGTCGGTGACGCCCATCAACAGGATGCTGCCCCAGGCGGCGGCGACGGCCAGACTGCAGATCCATACGCCCGGGCGCCAGCTCGGGTTTCGCAGTTTCGTCAACGGACCGCCGAGGTTGGCGAGCGCGTCGGAGAGCATGAAGCGCGCGACCCTGGTGCCGGCGTCGACGGCGGTGAGGATGAACAGCGCCTCGAACATGATCGCGAAGTGATACCAGAACGCCTTGAGGCTCGCACCGCCCCAAACCCGTTGCAGCACTTCGGACATACCGACTGCGAGTGTCGGCGCACCACCTGTGCGGGACACGATCGACTTTTCGCCCACGGCTGCGGCGGCATCAGCGAGCCGTGCGGCGGATGCCGGAGCTCCGGTCAGGCCAAGGTGATTGACGTATTCGGCGGCGCTGACCGCGGTGCCGCCGGTTCGAGCGGTCGGCGCGTTGAGGGCGAAGTACACATGCTGGTCGAGTATCGAAGCGCTGATCAGTGCCATCACCGCGACGAAGGACTCGGTCAGCATGCCGCCGTAGCCGATCAGCCGCATCTGGCTTTCTTTCTCCAGCAACTTTGGTGTGGTGCCCGAAGAGATGAGCGCGTGAAATCCCGACAGCGCGCCGCAGGCGATGGTGATGAAGAGGAAGGGAAACAACGAGCCGGGAAACACCGGTCCGCCACCGTGAGCGGCGAAACCGGAGACCGCCGGAGCCTGCATCACCGGGTGAGCAATGCAGATCCCGATCGCCAGTAAGGCGACGGCTCCGATCTTCATGAACGTCGACAGGTAATCGCGCGGCGCGAGAAGCAGCCACACCGGAAGTACCGACGCCACAAACCCGTAGCCGACGATCAACCACGACACGGTGACCGGCGACATGTTCAGCCACGATGCGCCCCAGGCTGTTTCGCCGACGACGTGGCCGGAAGCCACCGCGAGCATCAACAGGACGAAGCCGATTGCGGACACTTCCGCGACTCGCCCGGGGCGCAGGAACCGCAGGTAACATCCCATGAACACCGCAATCGGGATGGTCATCGCGATGGAGAACACGCCCCAGGGGCTTTCCGCCAATCCACGCACGACCACCAGGGCGAGCACCGCGATGATGATGACCATGATGACGAAAGCGCCGACCAGAGCCGCGGCGCCACCCAGGGCACCCAGCTCGTCGCGCGCCATCTGACCGAGCGAACGACCACGCCGCCGGGTTGAGATCGACAACACCAGGTAGTCCTGAACGCCACCGGCGAACACCGCGCCGATGATGATCCAGACGCTGGACGGCAGATAGCCCATCTGGGTGGCCAGCACCGGCCCGACAAGCGGTCCGGCTCCGGCGATCGCGGCGAAGTGGTGGCCGAACAACACTCGCCGGTCGGTCGGTACGTAATCGGAGCCGTCGTCGAATACTTCCGCAGGAGTGGCGTGGTCGTCGCGTGGACGAACGATCTTCAACTCGATCAGCCGCGCGTAAAACCGGTACCCGATGACGTAGGTGCACAGTGCTGCGACGACGAACCAGACGGCGTTGACCGTCTCGCCGCGCACGAAGGCGATGATCGTCCAGGCAACCGCGCCGGCAACGGCGATGAGCGCGAAGACGATCTTGTGGCGGGTGCTGATCGGCGAGCGGTCGATGATGGCCACCGGCGGAAGGTCGGCGTCGTTGTGGACGTAGCTCAGGTGGTTGTCGGTGGCGGGCGTGGGCTGCGGTGGTGCTGCCACTGCGCCTCCTGTCATGGGGAACGCGCCGGAATTGGGCCGCTGGCAGCTTAACCCGCGTGCATGGCCCGCACGGTGTCGATGGTGTCGGCTTCACCGGGACCCTTGTCGTCCCGGTAGCGCAGCACCCGGGCGAATCTCAGCGCCAAACCACCGGGATAGCGCGACGATGCCTGAACACCGTCGAACGCCACCTCGACTACCTGCTCGGGGCGTAGCCGAACCACGTATCCCTCGGTGCCGCCGACCGCCAACTCCTGGAAACGCGCCGTCTGCCATTCCAGCATCGCGTCGGTCATGCCCTTGAACGTTTTGCCGAGCATCACGTAGCCGCCGGTGACCGGGTCGCGGGCGCCCAGATGAATGTTGGACAGCTTGCCCTGTCGCCGCCCGGACCCCCACTCGACGGCCAGCACCACGAGATCGAGGGTGTGGACCGGTTTGACCTTGAGCCAGCCGGCCCCGCGCCGGCCAGCTTCATAGGGCGCGGTCAGTGACTTGGCCATCACCCCCTCATGACCAGCGGCCAGCGTCGCATCCAAAAACCGCTGCGCCTCAACGGGATCCGAGGTGACCAGCCGATCGACGCGGTTCTGCGGTGGCGCGATCTCGTCGAGCGCTGCGGCCCGCTGGCTGGTCGGCGCGTCGAGCAAGTCCACACCGTCGCGGTGCAGGACGTCGAAGTAGAAGACCGACAGCGGTTGCGCGGTGCGGGCGGCCGCCACCTCGACCGAGCGGCCGAAACGAGACCCGGTGACCTGGAACGGCTGGGGCCGGCCATCCGGACGTAGCGCGATCGCCTCGCCGTCGGCGATCAACTCGTGCACGGGCAGCGCCAGAGTTGCCTCGACCACCTCGGGTAGTCGCGCGGTGACGTCGTCGAGGCTGCGGGTGTACACGGTTACCTGGTCGCCGGCCCGATGAATCTGGACTCGGGCGCCGTCCAGCTTCGCCTCGAAAATAGCTGTGCCGCCAAGCTTTTCCAGTGCCTCACCGACACCGGCGGCTGTCTGTGCCAGCATCGGGCCGACGGGCCGGCCGACCTGCAGGGTGAATGCGTCCAACGCCGCCGTTCCGCCGGTTAGGGCCGCCGCGGCGACCGTGGGCAGGGCGCCGCCGAGCATCGCCGCACGGCGTACCGCCGCTGCCGGAATCTGCGCGGCCGCGGCCACGGCGTCAGCCATCACGCCGATCAGTGCGCCCTGGCGCAACTCGCCGGTCAGCAGTCGCCGCAGAAACGTTTGCTCGACTTGTGTTGCACTGGAGAACAATTCGGCGACCAGCTCGGCGCGCTTGCCTTGGGAGCCCTTGCCCGAGACAGCGCCGATGGCCGAAAGCGTGGCGTTGACACCGTGAACAGTCAGGGTGGGCTGGTCGGCGGCGGCCGGGATCGACCGCAAGGCCGCCCAGCCGACCCCGATCTGACGCTGCGGCAGCTCGCCGGAAAGCCAGGCCACGACAATTGCCACCAGCGCCGGATCGGATCTGGCCTGGCCGAGCAGCTCGGCGATCCGCGCGATCTTGGCCCGTCGCGCGGCGGAACCACCCACCTCAACGGAGGTGGTCGCGACGTCGATCAGCAGCACAACCCACCTTTACACGCCTGACCGACAACGTCACGCGTCGCCGCGATAGCGTGCAGGCAGCCCGGCGACGATGCAGAGCGCGCAGCGCGATGAGGAGGAACCGGGCCATGAGTACGCCCATGAGCGGGCCATAGGACGCGCGGGCACTGCCCGGACAAACAAGGAGGTTTGGATGGAGATCAGCGGCAAGAAGGTCATCGTCATCGGCGGCGCATCCGGCATGGGCCGCGCCAGCGCAGAGTTGCTGCACGCCCGCGGTGCCACCGTCGCAATTTTCGACCGCGAAGGCTCAGATGGCAAGGACGTCGCGGCGGGAATCGATGCCGACTTCTACCCGGTCGACGTAACAGATTTCGCTGCCACCGAGGAGACGTTGAAGACCGCCGTCGACCAGTTGGGCGGGCTGCATGTCACGGTGACCACGGCCGGTGGCGGTATCGCCAAGCGGACGATGTCGAAGTCCGGTCCGCACGATCTCGAGTCCTTCCAGTCGGTCATCGATCTCAACCTCGTCGCCACGTTCAACATCA
>JAVHWH010000006.1:0-9242 GCA_032159915.1 Mycobacterium sp. | reverse complement strand
TGCTCGTCAGGGTCGAGCCCGTAAATCCTGCGGTAGTCCCACGGCAACCGGAGCAACTGACCGGTGGTGACGTCGGCCGCGGTGACCACCAGCCGGTAGCGCTGCTCGGGCGGGACGTCGTCGTTGTCGATCGCCAGATCACCGAAGGTCCGCACACCGAGGTTGGCCAGCTGTGAGCGGATCCAGTCGTGCGCGTAATCGCCTTTGTAGATGCCTGTTTCGCTCAGCACACCCCACGCGGGGCCCAGCAGCGGGATGCCGGTGATGCGGGTCGGGTCGAGGAATTTTTTATACGGCAACGTCATGGTGAGCTGCTCGACCTGCTCGGGGGTCAGTTCGTCGGCACCGGCTGCCAGGATGGCGCCGACGACCGAGCCGGCTGAGGTGCCGGATACCCGCTGGATCGCGTACCCGGCTTCCAGCAGCGCGACAGCCGCCCCGGCCAGGCCGATGCCCTTGACGCCGCCACCGGAGAGGACCAGGTCCGCCTTGAGTTCGGTGGTCACGCCCCAACGGTAGCTGCTGGGACGATCAACGCGATGACCGCCTCGTAGCGCTGCGTGACGTCGTCGCGATCCGCCGGGTCGGTTACGGTGGCGAGGTTAGAACGCTGGATCGCCTCGGCTTGCCGGATCAGTGCGGTCTGGCGCTTTCTGTCCGACACCTGCTCGATGACCTTGGCGATCGCGTCGAGTTGGCGAATCATGATGGCGGGCATGCCAACTGAGGCCTGACGGATGGTGTCGAAGGTGCGTTCGACGAGCCGGTCGAAGTCGGGCTGGAAGGCGATCACCCGGATGTTGCCGTCGGCGTCTCGCCGGATCCGCTGCGGATCCCACAGCGGGGCAATCCGGCACAGGCAGTCGGCGATCCAGTCGACGCAGGTCATGCCCGTGAAGGTGTCGTTGACCGCTGGTGACAATGCCCGCAGCGCGATCTCGACCAGTTGGTCGAATCCGAACGAAACATCTTGCGGAAGTGTGCGATACGCGCCGGCGACGTGTCCAAGCGCCAGGCGTTCGGCGACCGAATCGGCGGCTTCCGGTGGCCACACCTTGGCGATCACCTGACCGGCGACCATGAAATGCCCTGGCCGATAGGGCAATTGGACGACCGCTTCGGCTTTGGCGGCAATGTTCACCAGGATGTCGTGGCGGATGACTTGAAGGTAGCCGCTACGCGGCGTGCGGATCGGGGCACCGTCCTCGGCCAATCGCCGCAATAGTACGTCATGTGACGGGCCGCGGGCCGTACCGATGGGGCAGGCGTCCGCGTTCTGCATCGCGGTAACCTCGCTGACCAGGGTCGTCGCGATGTTGGCGATCACTACCGGCAGTTGGATCATCGTCGAGATGTGGTTGAGGAAGTAGATCAGCACAGCCACGTCGAACAGCGTGAGGACCAGGGTCACGGTGATCGACAGATGCGGCACGAAGTCGCCGTGCGGCCCGCCGCCGACCGAGACCAGTGCGATCATCGCGTAGCAGAAGCTCGCCACGAATGTGCCCAGCGCCAACTGAGTTCCGGGATCGCGGACGAAGTTGCGCAGCATCCGCGGCCCGAACTGCGTCGAGGCCAACGTCAAAGCCACGATGGTGATCGAGAAGACGATGCCGACGACGGTGATGATCGCTGCCGCGACGGTGGCCAGCAGCACCCGCGCGACGTCGGAGGTGCCGCTGATCACCCAGGACGGCAAGTGGATCACCCCGTCGTAGGCGAGGCGGTCGATGCTGTAGCTGACGACGAACAGCGCAACCACGGCGACCGTTTCGGCGACCGGGACTACCCACAGATTGGTCCGCAGCGCCTCACGCCGCCAATCGGCCTCGAAATACGGACCGCGCATCTCTAGAACCTAGGCGCGGATTACTTGCTCCGCTTGCGTCTTGACGGGTTCCTTACGGCTGGGCCGCGACCCAGTCGTAAGGAAGGAACTTTCCGTCGAACGTCACCACAACCCGGTCGCCGGCCGGGTGCGGCTTCTTCTGGATGTCGACGCTGAAGTTGATCGCGCTCATGATGCCGTCGCCGAAGTTCTCGTGAACGAGTTCTTTGAGCGCCGGCCCGTAGACCTGCACGGCTTCGTAGAAGCGGTAGATCGTGGGGTCGGTCGGCACCGCGGACGGTAAGCCTCCCCGGTAGGGCACGCCGGCCAAGATCGCGGTCGCCGAATCGTCAAGCCCCAGCTTTTCGACGAGAACCTTGCCGATCTCAGTGGGGATCGGGTGCTGGCCCAGTAAAGCCGCGGTGGTCCACACGACCGGGCGGTCCACCGCGTCGGCCAACTCCTGCCAGGTCAAGCCCTTCGCCAGGCGGGCGACCACGATCTGTTCGGTGATCTGGTTGCGGGTCATGGATACCAGCATGCACCAGCCCGGCCGGGCGTGACGAGGAAGGCGCGCCTAGCTCGAAAGATGCTGCAGTGCAGCCACTTTGCCGGGGGAACGCGCCCCACGGCCGAGCGTGCGGCCGAAACCGGATAGGATCTCCCGCGGCCGCTGCTGCTCGCCTTGCTGCGACCCGAGAACCACGATGGTCCCGGTCAAGACCGGCAGTGCCCACTGCAGGTAGCGCAGCTGCTGCTGCGCCTTCGCGACGTCGGGCGGGGTCTGCGACGAGGGCTCGGTTGCTCCCTGGGCGTGGTGCCCATCGCCTTGGGCGACCTTGGTTCCCAGTACGCCGCTGGCTGCGGTGGCAGCGAGCGCGGCCCCGGTGACGGCAAGCTTCAGCGCGGTGTTACCGCGGACACCGGTTTGATACTTCGCCCGCCGGCGGTTCTCGTACAGGATTGCGCCGCCGCCGGCCAGATGCGCGGCGATCGCGGCGGCGTTGACCGGGCTCCACTTCCCCCAGCCGACCGAGGCCACCCGGGCGCGGTCTTGCGGGTCGCGGACCGCCGCCGCGGCGCCGTTGAGGCCGACAGCCCCCATCAGCGAGCCACCGAACCAGGCCGCGGCACCGAGATCGTGCAAGGACCGGATTACGGTATTGCGAGTCGACATGAGAAGTCCTTCCTGAAAATGGATAAGCCGGCGCAACGCTTTCGAGGCGGGCTGTACCCGGCAGGAATACACGCGTGCTGAGCATCTGAAACATTGCGCTACTGGCCCACGAACGCTGCGGTGTCGTAGGAGTACGTGCGCAACACTTATTCAAGCCCGAGCAGCCGCTCGGCCGTTGAACGACAAGCTCCAGCTGGGATCCACCGAGCCGGGTTCTTGCCCGGCGAACTCGCCCGCCAGGATGCCGCCGTAGAAATTCTCCCGGAGGTACTCCTTGACGGTCCGCTCGAGGCCGCTCTGCGCGGTCGGGAACGAATAGTCAGTGCGCCACGCCATCCAACTCAGCGCCTCGAAGTGGTGGCCGACGATCAGCTGCAACGCGGGGAACCGGTCGAAGACGCCACCCAAAATCATTCGGATGCAATGGATTCCCGTGTCGATATGCCACCCGAGGCCGGCGATCGCCAGCTTCCCGAATACTGCCGGGGCGAAGCCCTGGTAGTACGTCTCGATCACCGGCTGCGGTGGCACCGTGGGATGCAGATAAATCGGCACTCCCAACCCTTCCGCGGCCTCGAACACCGGCCAGAAGAACTGGTCGTCGAGGTAGCGGCCGTCGACGTGCCCGTTGATCAAGGCGCCGACGAAGCCGTGGTCACCGACGGTGCGTTCGAGCTCGGCGACGGCGGCCTGCGGGTCGCGCATCGGCAGGGTGGCGAACCCGAGGAGCGTCCATCGCGGCGATCCGGCCCTGCCCCAGGTCTTCGATGCCCGGCGGCGGCCACTGCGGGCCGTGCGGGCTGTTGGGGTTTGCCTCGACGATGCCCGGCAACGTGTAGTGCTCCTCGAACGCGATGATCCTCATGCCCTCAGAGCTTGCCGCAGCCGACGACGATTAAGCATCACGGACCGCGGGTACACACCCGTCCAACAACGAGGTTGCTAAGCCCAAAGCGCCATCCCACCCCAAACTTTCCAGGACATTTCGCCATGGCTTACTCAACCCTGCGTAACTCCAGATATCAACGCGAGCAACGATTTACCATTGCCAGCTGGGCCGTTCTAGTGCTCATCGGCGCGCTGTCTGCGTCCGCGTACCACCACTGGTCGACCAAACGATCGGCGTCGCCGGACGAAGCCGCCATGACGCCGGTGGCCCCGACCATATCGATGCATACCTGGCTGGAACAGTCCGAAGCGGCCGTCAATGGTTTGGTGGGCGCCCGAAACACCATCGCAGCCGCGGCCTCACGTCGAGACATCCCGGCGACCGGAACAGCCTGCCGAACCGCGACCGACGCAGTTGCCACCTTGCGCCAGCACATGCCGAGCCCCGAAGCATCAGTGAATTCCGCTCTGCAGCAAGCGATCAGCAACTACACCATCGGCCTTCCGGACTGCATTTCGGCATCGCGGAATGTCAACGGCCAAGGCATGCAGCGGGCGGCGAGGTACATCAGCCAAGGAGACGACGCGATGCAGCTGGGCCTCGACCTTCTCGAGGATCAGGCTGCCCCGTCAGCGAGTCAGCTGGGAATGCTGATCGTCTAGCGGCGTCCGTCGGTGGTGTGGGCAATCAGCACGTCGATCTTGGCCCGAGTCGCGACCGCGCCCGGGATCGAGAACACCCGCCCGATGATCGCGGCTCCGGCGTCCAATCCGACGTTGCCCACCACCAGCAGGTCAGCGCCGACCTGCTCGGCAAGATCCACTAACGCCTGGACAGGAGCGCCCCGGACCGGTCGATCCTCGATGTTGGTCGCTCCCGCCGCCTTCGCGCGGTCATGGGCATCGTGCAACATCGCGTAGACGGGCGCGTTGCCGGTGACCTTGTACGCCTCCTGCCCAAGGGCGTCGGCCGCCCGGGTGTCGTCTTTGTCAGGCAGGTAGCCGGTTGCGATGATCAGCTTCGCGTTGGAATCGGCGGCAATCTTGCCGGCCCGCTCGACCGCGCGTAGCGACGATTCTGAGCCGTCGGTGCCGACCACTACCGTCTTATACGTCGTCATTGCACTCCGCAGGGGTTGTTGGCAGCGTCCATAGGAACAGTAGTGCCGTCGGCCATCGGGTCCCGTGGTTTCGGAAGAAATGCGTCCGGCCCTACGCTTCTCGAGGTGAGGCCTAGCTTCCTGGCTTGATCAGCTTGGCGGCCATCTGCTTGAGCATGGCGTCGTGGATGATGTCGAGGCGGGAGCGCGCCTCGGCGCAGACGTACGGGTCGCGGATCACCGTCAGCTGGTTGTCCTGCTTGGATTCTCCGCCGGCGGACCAGTTGGTGGATCCGGTGATGACGTCGACGCCGTCGATGATCACCATCTTGAGGTGCATAATCGCCGACTTCTCGCTGTGGCCGATCGCGATGCTGTTGCCGATCTTCTGGTTGAGCCACGGATCCAGCAGCACCTGCTCGGCTTTGCCCTTCGCCTGCGTTGAGTCCAGACTCATCTGCACATACATCTCGGGGTTCTCCAACGCCGACTGCAGGACCTTGTTCAGTTCGGGATCGTCGTAGCCGTACATGGCCACCACGATGCTTTTCCTGGCGGAGGTGAGCAGGTCCTTGAGCGCCTCGTGCACCTGATCGACCGGGCTGTAGAACGTCCGGGTGGTGTCGGGATAGCCGGGTGGAAACGGCGCGGCTTTGTAGTGGTCCAGCTGGGTCAGCGAACTCAGTGCCATGGCTTGTGCTCCTCTACAACGCGGGTTCGGTCCAGTCGGTGTGTTGAGCGCTGCGCTGCTGCTGCTCGGCGGCCAGGTTCGGCAGGTAGTCGGGGTTGTCGCGCCGTCGCTGCAGGACGCTCGGGTGCAGCAGCGCGTCGGGGGCCATCGGACGCTTCCGGCGCCCGACCAGGTACCACAGCTTCCCGTTGTTGTGGATCGGCGCATCGGCGAAATCTGTTGTCACCGTGCACTGTTGCCGGTAGGTGTCGGCGTCGATGGCCAGCTCGTCGACCACGCCGTCGGTGACCCACTTCAGCGCGATGGTGGCGAGCCGGTGGTCCGGGAACGTTCCGCCTACGTCGGCGTGGACGCCGGCGAACCAGCGCTCTTCGAGTCCCATCGGGTGTCGCTCGACGAGGTATTCCCGGTAGGGGCGGCGTTGTTCATCGATCGAGACGGCGTGCCGGATGCGGGCCACGTTAGGCAGGGCGCGGGTGTAGGGCCAGCGCAGGTTGCCGAAACGCAGGAAGCCGGCCGCCTTGACGGTGTCCCACAGCCCGAGGTAGGCCACCGGAATAGCATAGTGCCACACTTGATTCGGGCTGTTCTGTTTCACGGTGTCGAACAGCGGCTCGTTTTCGGTGCGCCAGCAGAACGCCCGGGCGAACTGGGCCCAGTTGGCGTACTCGTCCTGGGTGAAATACCGGTTGATGGCGTACTTTTCGACCGCGTACGGCAACAGGTTCTCCGAGCCGGACCGCAGCAGTCCGGGCCGCAGCAGCATGCCGGCCAGGGCCCGTGCCGTGTAGGCCCCGCGGCTGAAGCCGAAGATGTAGACCGCATCGCCGGGTCGCCAATGTTGCATTAGGTATCGGTAGCCTTGCGCGACATTGTGTTTCAGCCCAATGCCAAAGGCTTGCTCGAACAGCAGGGCCAGCGTGCTGGGCAGCGACGTGTGCGCCGGCGCCAGAGTGCCGACACCCGGGTCGTAGTAGGCGAGTTGGCTGGCCGGATTGTTCTTGTCGAGCATCTCGAAGAGCTTGGCGACATTGGTGAGGTTTCCGGCGCCGATCTGGTTGGAGGTGCCGTCGAAGCACAGGACGATCCGCTTACCCGGCGGCGCCTCCGTCATCTGCCGAACTTTACGACGCGGCACCCGCATTGTCGGGCCTTTCAACGGCCGGTCATTGCCACCGGCTGCAGAGGTGCCTAGGCTCGCGGTTCATGACACTCCCACCGCCATCGGCCGGATCGGTCGCCGTGGTCACCGGCGCATCCTCTGGCATCGGTGAAGAATTCACCCGTCAACTCGTGGCCCGCGGCTACCGCGTCGTCGTCACCGCCCGCCGCGAAGACCGGCTCCAAGCGTTGTGCGCGGAATTGGGCGGTGATGAGCACGCCGTCGCGGTCGGCACCGACCTTGCTGTCCCGGACGACCGGGACCGGCTGGCCGCCCGCATCGACGAGCTGGGCGTTCACGTCGACATTCTGGTCAACAACGCGGGCCTGGGCATCTACACCAAATTCGGCGCCGAAGGCCGCGACAAGGAACTGCAGATGCTGCGGGTCGACGTCGAGGCGGTGGCCGACCTGACATTGCGTTACCTGCCGGGGATGGTCGAGCGCCGCCGCGGTGCGATCATCAACCTCTCGTCGGTATCGGCGTTTCAGCCCGCCCCGTACAACGCCAACTACGCCGCATCCAAGGCGTATGTGTTGTGGCTGTCAGAGGCAGTCAACGCCGAAGTCGCCGATAGCGGTGTGACAGTCACCGCGGTCTGCCCGGGCCCGGTGCCGACGGAGTTCCAGGCCACCAACGACGCCCAAGACCTGGTGGACAAGCTGCCCGCATTCACCCATGTTTCGGCCGAGCGGGTGGTCGCCGACGCGCTGAAGGCCGCCGAGCACGGTCGCGGCTCGGTGGTCCCCGGCGGGCCGCAGGTCCGGTTGGCGCTGGGGTCGACGCGGTTTGTGCCGACCCCGTTGGTGTTGCCGGTGCTCAAGCGAATGTTGAAGCGGTAGTAGGGATCGTCTCGCCGGGCGGCTTCGCCGCTACGGTCACATGAGCCACATTGGCACCAAGATGTCGGCTACATACTGTTTTTCGAAACGACGACGTATGTGATATCACCTAGGCCAGAGGGCTGAAGCGCGGCCCCCAGAACCCTAGAACGTGTTGACCAGCCGTTGGGGGTCGGCCATCTCACGCGACATCGTGTAGTGGTGGTAGTGCATCGCGCACTTGATCACGCAGATGAACAACAGGCTGGGATCGGGCCGGCCGTGCAGCATGGTGGCCATCCGACGGCGATAAATCCGGCGCAATTGCGGGTCGGGAACATTTTTCATCAGCCGTAGGAACAGCCCCGTCGCCAGCACAGCATCGACCGATTGCGACTTCCACTTCCGCCACCGATGTTTGCCCCAATAGGCATTGCGGGTCCGGGCCCAGTCGAATTTCCTTGTCAGGAAGAGGTTTTCGAGACGCTCGAAGTAGAAATCGGGATCGTACAGCTCGCGCATCAGGTCGATGTACCCGTCGCGCAGCTCGCCGCGAGTCATGCCGAGCGGAATGACATTGGTACCAAACGGTTGTTCGTCGGCGAGGTCCAGACGGCCTTCGTTCTTCAAGCGGGCGTGCAGCGGCGTCTTGGGGATCGCCGAGAGCATGCCGACCATGGCATGCATGATGTCGGTCTGGCGAAGGAATTCGTGCTGGGCCTTGAAGATCCGGGTGTCGTCGTGGTCGAAGCCCACGATCATGCCGCACCAAACCTCGATGCCGGCGTCTTGCACTTTGCGAACGCGGTCCACGATCGAATCGGCCTTTTTCACGTTCTGATACTTCTTGGTCTCGCGCAACGATTCTTCGTTAGGGCTCTCGATGCCGATGAAGACGGTCACGATGTTGGCCGCGTCCATCAACTGCATCATCTCGTCGTCTTCGGCGAGGTTGAGCGACGCTTCGGTGAAGAACGTGAACGGGTATCCCTGGGCGGTCTGCCAGGCGGCGAGGTCGCGCAGCAACTGCTTCGCGGCGACCTTGTTGCCGATCAGGTTGTCATCGACGATGAAGGCTATTTTCACGTGCTGCTTGCGCATCGCTTCCAACTCGGCGATCACCTGCGCACTCGTCTTCAGCCTCGGCCGCCGACCGAACGTGACGATGATGTCGCAGAACTCGCACTGAAATGGGCAGCCGCGGCTGAATTGGACACTGCCGAACAGATAGTCCTTGGACTTCAGCAGGTCGTAGCGCGGCACCGGCACCTGCGTCATGTCGGTCGGCTCGGCTTGCTCGTAGCGGCGTTGGTGCCGGCCCTGCGCCCATTCTTCGAGAAAGCGCGGCCAGGTCGTTTCCGCTTCGCCGATGAAGATCGCGTCAGCGAGGCCGTCGAAGTAATCTTCCTGCACGCTCACCCACGGACCCCCGACGATCGTGAAGACATTGCGAATTTTCAGTTCGCGCAGAATCTCGAGCATTCGAGTGCGTTGGACGCTCATGCCGGTGAGCCCGACGATGTCGGCCCGCGTCAAACGGTCGTAGTCGATCGGCTCGACGTTCTCATCGACGAT
>JAVHWH010000369.1:0-10264 GCA_032159915.1 Mycobacterium sp. | reverse complement strand
TTCAACGACGACATCCAGGGCACCGCCGCGGTCACGGTCGGGGCGCTGCATGGTGCCGCGGAAGTCGCCGGCCGCCCGTTGTCGCAACAGCAAGTCGTCATGCTGGGCGCGGGCTCGGCGGGCATCGGTGTGCTGACCATGGTCCATCGCGAGATGGTCAGCGAGGGATTGTCCGAACAAGCCGCCCGAGAGCGGATTTGGGTGCTCGACGTGGCGGGTCTGCTGACTGACGATCGCACCGATCTGTCCGATGCGCAGCGTGCGTTCGCCCAACCCGCTGAGCGGGTAGCTGGCTGGAGGCTGACGGGGGCTGCACAGCTCGCCGATGTGGTACACCACGTCGACGTTGGGATTCTGCTCGGATTGTCCACCGCCACCGGCGCATTCACCGAATCCATCGTGCGTGAGATGGCAGGCAAGACCGAGCGGCCGATCATCTTCCCGCTCTCCAACCCGACCAGCCGGGCAGAGGCGCACCCGGCAGAGTTGGATCACTGGACCGACGGTCGCGCGTTGATCGCTACCGGCTCTCCCTTCGCGCCGCTGCGCCGCAATGGCGTCGAACATGTTGTGGCGCAATGTAACAACGTATACATCTTCCCGGCGATGGGCCTTGCCGTGACCGCGGCGCAGGCGACCCGGGTCACCGACGAGATGATGAGGGTGGCCGCAGCGACGCTCGGCGAAGCGTCACCCACACTCGAAGACCCCGACCAACCACTGTTGCCGTCGTGGTCGGAGCTGCCAGATGTGGCCGTGCGCATCGCGCAGGCGGTTGCGGTGCAGGCCGTGGCTGAAGGCGTCGCCCCGCAGCGCAGCAGCCAAGAGGTCGCCGAGCGGATCGCGCAGGTGCGGTGGACGCCCGCCTATCCACCCGCGCCCGCCTGATCGCAGCACGCCGCGCGAGGGCGGTCCTACCATGGCGTCGTGTGGGAAATCCTCTCGGTGTTGTTGCTCCTGGCGATCCTCGCAGGCTTCCTGGCGCCTCGAATGTTCCGCCGGGGCCCCGGCGCCGCCCCGTTGAGCGGCACGCTGCTGATCACCGGTGTCAGTCCGCGACCGGACGCTGAGGGTGAGCAGTACGTCACGATCACCGGCGTCATCGACGGGCCGACGATCAGCGATTACACCGTCTATCAGCGGATGACTGCCGACGTCGACAGCTGGCCGGCAGTCGGGGAATTGAAACCGGTGGTGTATTCGCAGCGCAATCCGGAGAATTGGGCCTTCGCACCGCCGGACCCGCCGACCGGGTGATGCGCGTCAGCCGTGGCCGATGTGCAGCAACTTGGTCAGGTTCGGCAGCTTGACCCTGGGCCGGCCGTGCGGCTCACCGGAGGACCGTTCGTGCTCGTCGATCAGCTTCCAGTGCGCATCGGTGACCACTTTGGGCTGCCGTTCGATCAGCCAGCTGGCGAGTTCGTCAGCGTGGTCGGCGCCGAACTCAGCCAAGTCGGTTGCGGCGGTGAGGTCGGCGATCAGCGCGTCGACGGTGTCCTGGGAGTCCTTCTTGTTGGTGCCGATCACCCCGGACGGCCCGCGCTTGATCCAGCCCACGACGTATTCGTTGCGGCTGCCCTCGATCCGGCCGTTGCGGTGAGGAATCGTCCCGGTTTTCTCGTCGAACGGCAGCCCCTCGGTGGGGACACCGCGGTAACCGACCGAGCGGACCACCAGTTGCACCGGTATCTCCTCGCGCTCGCCGGTGTCCTTGGCGGTCACCCGGCCGCTGTCATCAGTGACGAGCTCGTTGCGCCCGAGCACTATCTTCTCGACACGCTCGTCGCCGACGATCTCAATTGGTGAGGTCTGGAACCGGAACACGATCCGGCGGTGGCCCGGCCGGGGCTCGCGTCCGACGTAGCCCTTGAGCACCTTGATGTTCAGCTTGCAGACCTTGCCGACGGCCGCCGCGTCGTCCTCGGTGATGTTCTCGAAGTCGGCGGGGTCCACGATCACGTCGACGTTCTCTAGGTCGGCCAGTTCACGCAGCTCCAGCGTGGTGAACGCGGTCTGCAGCGGACCACGGCGGCCGATGACGATCACTTCCTCCACTCCACGCGGGCGCAGCGACTCCAGCGCGTGGTCGGCGATGTCGGTGCGGGCGAGCTCGTCGGGCTCGGTGACCAGGATCCGCGCGACGTCGAGCGCGACGTTGCCGTTGCCAACCACGACCGCCCGGGCGCCGGACAGGTCGGGGGAGATCTCCTCGAAGTGCGGGTGCGCGTTGTACCAGCCCACGAAATCGACCGCGGCGACGCTGCCGGGCAGATGTTCACCCGGGATGTTCAACGGGCGGTCGGCCTGGGCGCCGATCGCATAGATCACCGCGTCGTACTGCTCGGACAACTCGGTGGCGCTGACGTGCTCGCCGATCACGATGTTGCCGAAGAACCGGAATCGCGGGTCGTCGGCGATCGTCTCGAATTGCTTGCTGATCGACTTGATCTTGGGGTGATCAGGTGCAACGCCGGAGCGCACCAGACCCCACGGCGTCGGGAGCATCTCCAGCATGTCGACGGCGACGTCGAGGTTATCGTCGGCGTCGGCGGCTTTGAGCAGCGATGCCGCGGCGAAGAATCCCGAAGGACCCGACCCGACGATCGCAACGTGGTAAGGGCGCATAAACCACGATGCTAAACGCCCGCCCATGTCGTCCGTGGCTAGTCACGCGGCCCGACTGAATTACCCGGCCGGTAACGTGATCAGGCGTGGACCCCGACCGTCAGGCCGATATTGCAGCACTCGACTCCACGCTGACCACGGTGGAGCGAGTGCTCGACATCGACGGTCTGCGCGGCCGCATCGACAAGCTCGAACACGAGGCGAGCGATCCCAACTTGTGGGACGACCAGGCCCGCGCGCAGCGCGTCACCAGTGAGCTCTCCCACGCTCAAGGCGAACTGCGGCGTGTCGAAGGACTGCGCCAACGGCTCGCCGACCTCCCGGTGCTCTACGAGTTGGCCGCCGAAGAGGACGCGGCCGACACCCAAGCCGAGGCCGAGGCGGAATTGAAGGCGCTACACAGCGACATCGAAGCGCTGGAGGTACGCACCCTGCTTTCTGGCGAGTACGACGAGCGGGAGGCGTTGGTCAACATCCGCTCCGGCGCCGGCGGAGTGGACGCTGCCGACTGGGCCGAGATGCTGATGCGGATGTACATCCGCTGGGCCGAGCAACACAAATATCCGGTCGAGGTGTTCGACACCTCATACGCCGAAGAGGCCGGGATCAAGAGCGCGACGTTCGCGATTCATGCGCCGTACGGCTACGGGACGCTGTCGGTCGAGCAGGGCACCCACCGGTTGGTGCGGATCAGTCCGTTCGACAACCAGAACCGACGGCAGACATCGTTCGCCGAAGTCGAGGTGCTGCCGGTGGTGGAGACCACCGATCACATCGACATTCCCGAAGGCGACCTGCGGGTCGACGTGTACCGCTCCAGTGGGCCGGGCGGGCAGTCGGTGAACACCACCGACTCCGCGGTTCGCCTCACGCACATCCCGACAGGTATCGTCGTGACTTGTCAGAACGAGAAGTCGCAGCTGCAGAACAAAGTTGCGGCAACGCGGGTACTTCAGGCAAAGTTGTTGGAACGCAAGCGTTTAGAAGAACGCGCCGAGCTCGACGCATTAAAGGGTGACGGCGGCAGCTCCTGGGGTAACCAGATGCGGTCGTACGTGTTGCACCCGTATCAAATGGTCAAAGACCTGCGTACCGAGTACGAAGTGGGTAACCCTGCGGCGGTTCTCGACGGAGACATCGACGGATTCCTGGAAGCAGGAATTCGGTGGCGTAACAGAAAAGATGACGACTAATACCACGCTTCTAGCAACCAGCACGGCTCAGCGCTGGCACGACTTCTGGCACGGCGAATTCGGCCAGTGGGTTATCACCCGCGGTCTGCGCGTCATCCTGGTGGTCATTGCGGCCATCTTGGCCGTCCGGCTGGTCACCTGGATCGCCGATCAGGTGACGCGGCAGCTCGACGAAGGTTTCGTCGAGAGCGACGCGCTGGTGCGCTCGGAGGCCACCAAGCACCGGCAGGCGGTCGCCTCGGTGGTCCAGTGGGTCGCGATCGTCCTGATCGCGATCTGGGGCATGGTCCAAATCGCCGACGTCTTGAGCTTTTCGATCAAGGGTCTGGTCGCACCGGCGACGGTCATCGGCGCAGCGCTCGGCTTCGGCGCCCAACAGGTGGTCAGGGACCTGCTCTCGGGGTTCTTCATCATCGTGGAGAAGCAGTACGGCTTCGGTGACCTGGTCACTTTGACCGTGGTGTCCTCGACGGAGGCCAGCGGAACTGTCGAGAATGTGACATTGCGGGTGACCAGGCTGCGATCACCGAACGGCGAAGTGCTCACCATTCCGAACGGCCAGATCGTCAAAGCGGTCAACGAGTCCAAAGATTGGGCGCGCGCCGTGGTGGACATCCCGGTGCCGACCACCGCGGATCTCAACAGGGTCGGTGACGTGCTGCGCAAGGCTTGCGAACGAGCACTGGAGGATCCGGTCCTGCGCGAGTTGCTGTTGGATGCGCCCACCTTGATGGGCGTCGAAAGCATTGCCGTCGACACTGTGACCCTGCGCATGGTGGCCCGCACACTGCCCGGCAAGCAGTTCGAAGCCGGGCGACAACTACGTGTCCTGGTCGTGCGGGCGCTGGCCCAGTCGGGCATCGCGGCCGACGCGAAGGTCGGCGTCGTAGACGACCCGAGTGTCGAGGCGGCGCAGGCCGAACAGCAAGAGTACGAAAAATCCCGTGAGCCGGTTCAGCGCTGATGAAGCTCACCCTCAACGTTTTGGAAAATCCCAGCGGCGACCCGAATCGCCACTGGCCCGGCTACCTACTCGGCGGACGGATCCGGACCTCGACGCTGGTACTGATCGTCGCGTTCTTCGTTCTCTGGTGGACCTACGACACCTACCGGCCGCACCCCGCGCCCACGCCGGCGCCGCAAGTCGTGCCCCCGGGCTTCGTTCCGGATCCCAACTACACCTGGGTGCCGCGCAGCCGGGTGCAGCCTCCGCCTGACTACGACACGCCGACGTACACCCCGACCACCACGGTTCCGACGACAACGCCGCCGACCACCACGACCACTACGACCACCACGACAACGACGCCGGGGTTTCAGCTGCCCTTCCTGCCGCCGCCATTCGGTCCCGGCACGACGACTCCCGCCACCCCGCCGCCCGGCCCCGTTCCGGCGCCGGCGCCTGCACCAGGGCTGCCCGGTCTGCCGGGGCTGCCCCGGTGACCCAACCTGGTTCACCAGCGCGCCGCGTCGTTTGGGCACCTGCCGTTGACGGTTAGACTGGCGACCCGTGATGATCACCCTCGAACATGTCACCAAGCAGTACAAGTCGTCGGCGCGACCGGCGCTGGACAACGTCAACCTCAAAATCGACAAGGGTGAATTCGTCTTCCTGATCGGTCCGTCCGGGTCGGGTAAATCGACGTTCATGCGGCTGCTGCTGGGGGCCGAGACGCCGACCAAAGGCGATGTCCGGGTCTCGAAATTCCACGTCAACACGCTGCCCGGACGGCACGTGCCCAAACTGCGGCAGGTTCTTGGCTGCGTGTTCCAGGACTTCCGGCTGCTGCAGCAGAAGACGGTGTTCGAGAACGTCGCATTCGCCCTCGAGGTCATCGGGAAGCGGCCTGACGTGATCAACCGGGTAGTGCCCGACGTCCTCGAGATGGTCGGGCTGTCCGGCAAGGCCGCCCGGCTGCCGCACGAACTGTCGGGCGGCGAGCAGCAGCGGGTGGCGATTGCGCGCGCATTCGTCAACCGACCGCTGGTCTTGCTGGCCGACGAGCCCACCGGGAACCTGGACCCCGAGACCAGCAACGACATCATGGATTTGCTCGAACGAATCAATCGCACCGGGACCACGGTCCTGATGGCGACCCACGACCACCACATCGTGGACTCGATGCGGCAACGCGTGGTCGAACTGTCGTTGGGCAGGTTGGTGCGTGACGAACAGCGCGGTGTCTACGGGATGGACCGCTAAGTGCGCTTCAGCTTTCTGTTCAACGAGGTCCTGACCGGGTTCCGTCGCAACGTGACGATGACCGTCGCGATGATCCTGACAACCGCCATCTCGATCGGACTGTTCGGCGGCGGTCTGCTGGTGGTTCGGCTGGCCGACCACTCGCGCAGCATCTACCTCGACCGGGTCGAAACGCAGGTGTTCCTCACCAACGACGTCTCGGCCAACGACATGAACTGCGAGAGCCCGCAATGTAAGGCGTTGCGCGAGAAGATCGAGAAGCGCAGCGACGTCAAGTCGGTGCGGTTTCTCAATCGCCAGGACGCGTACAACGATGCGATTCGCAAGATTCCGCAGTTCAAAGGCCTGGCAAGCCAGGACGCCTTTCCGGCGTCGTTCATCGTCAAGCTGGAAAACCCGGAACAGCACGCGGAATTCGACGCCGCGATGCAGGGCCAGCCCGGTGTCGACCACCTGCTGAACCAGAAGGAGCTGATCGACCGGCTCTTCGCGGTGCTGGATGGTCTGTCCAACGCCGCCTTTGCTGTCGCCCTGGTTCAGGCGGTCGGGGCAATTTTGTTGATTGCCAACATGGTTCAGGTCGCTGCCTACACCCGCCGTACCGAGGTCAGCATTATGCGACTGGTCGGCGCCACCCGCTGGTACACCCAGTTGCCGTTTCTGGTGGAGGCGATCGTGGCAGCGACGCTGGGTGTCCTGATCGCCATCGTCGGGCTGCTGGTGGTGCGAGCGCTGTTCCTCGACCGAGCGTTGAGCCAGTTCTACCAAGCCCATCTGATTGCCAAGGTCGACTACGCCGACATCCTCTACATCTCGCCGTTGCTGCTGCTGGTCGGTGTTGCGATGGCCGGTGTGACGTCGTATGCGACCTTGCGCTTGTACGTGCGGCGGTAGCAGTGGCCAAGAAGCCGTCGAAGAAATCTGCGCCGGCACGGCAGATCTTGGCGACCAATCGCAAGGCGCGGCACAACTACTCGATCTTGGACGTCTTCGAGGCCGGAGTGGTTTTGCTCGGCACTGAAGTTAAAAGCCTGCGCGACGGCAAAGCCTCGTTGGCCGACGCCTACGCGACCGTCGACGACGGCGAAGTTTGGCTGCGTAACCTGCACATTCCCGAATATCACCACGGCAGTTGGACCAACCACGAGCCGCGCCGCAATCGGAAGCTACTTCTGCACAGGCACCAAATCGATGTACTCATCGGCAAAATCAAGGATGGTAACCTCGCGCTCGTTCCGTTGTCGCTGTATTTTTTCGAAGGAAAAGTCAAGGTGGAGCTTGCATTAGCGCGTGGTAAGCAAGCACACGACAAGCGGCAAGACATGGCGAAGCGCGACGCCCAGCGCGAGGTGATTCGCGAACTGGGCAGGCGAGCCAAGGGCATGAGCTGATCGGGGCCACGTACGCCCAGCTCTCTGCATTCAGCTACGGCGTCAGTGATTTCGTCGGGGGTGTAGCTTCCCGGCGGGCGGCTGCCCTTCGCATCATGCTGGTGACATACCCGCTGGCAACGTTGTTGCTGGGGGTGCTCGCCGTCACCGCCGGTGGACCGATTCACCCCGGTGCGGTGCTATGGGGTTCGCTGTACGGGATCAGCCAAGCGATCGGGGTCTACTGGTTCTACGCGGCCGTCAGCGCCGGGCCCATCTCGGTGGTGTCGCCGCTGGCCGCGGTTCTCAACGCAGCGGTGCCGGTAGCAGTCGGCGTGGCACTCGGTGAGCGACCTGGCGCGAGCGCGTCGGTCGGGGTGGTGTTGGCGATGCTTGCGGTGACCTTGGTCAGCCGCGAGTCGCCCGATGACGTCGACGTTCGAACCCATAAATTCACCAGCAAGGTCGCCTGGTTGACGATCGGGTCGGGCGTGGCCTTCGGGCTGGATTTCGTTCTGCTGCACCAGGCTCCGGTGGTGTGCCGGATGTGGCCGCTGTTCTTCGCCCGCGCCGCGGCGACCGTCCTGGTGATCGCGGTCGCAGCAGCGAGCAAGAATCTCGAGCTACCGTCCACCACGCCGTTGCGCCTGGCAGTCCTCGCCGCGCTGCTCGACACCTGCGCCAACGTCAGCATGCTGCTGGCGATCCAGAAATGGATGCTGTCGCTGGCCAGCATTCTGATTTCGCTGTACCCGGCGACGACAGTTGTCCTGGCGATCATCGTGCTGCGTGAGCGGCTGACTCGATGGCAGGCAATCGGCATGGTGCTGGCCGCGATATCGGTAAGCATGATCGCCGCTAGCTGACCTCGGTCTAGCATCGGGCGCCATGGGCAGTGTCACCATTCTGGACAAGTCCGAGGTGTTGTTGGGTTTGTTCGACACCTGGGACAGCATCGACCAGTTACTTGCTGGACTGTCCGAGCTGCAGTGGCAGACGCCGACATCGCTGCCGGGCTGGTGCGTGCACGACGTAGTCGCCCACATGATCGGCACTGAGTCGTCGCTGCAAGGGGTTAGTGCCCCCGACGCCGATATCGATGTGACCGCCCTGGACCATGTGCGTAACGGTGTTGGCGCGGTCAACGAAGCTTGGGTACGTCACCTCAGCTCAGAGTCCGCAGCTGTGATGCTGCAACGCTTCCGGTCGGTCACCGCAGACCGGCGCGAACTTCTGTCTGCTATGTCCGTCGACGACTGGAACGCGCCGACCCCGAGCCCGGTCGGCCTGGAAAGCTTCGGAAGGTTCATGCGGGTGCGTCTTTTCGACTGCTGGATGCATGAACAAGACATCCGCGATGGCGTGGGTTCGCCGTCGTCCGATGAGGACCTGAGCGGCCCGGCGGCGCGGTTGTCGCTCGACGAGATCGCCGCGACGATGGGGTACGTCGTCGGCAAACTTGGCAAAGCGCCCGAGGGATCGCGGGTGGCCATCGAGCTGACCGGCCCACTGGCGCGGACCATCCGCGTCACTGTCGACGGCCGCGCGCAGGTGGTCGCCGATTTCGGCGGGCAGGACCCCACGGCGACGATCTGCCTCGATGGGCTGCTGCTGGCCCGCCTGGCCGGCGGGCGCACCCACGACACGGCCGGCGTCGATTACCGGGGCGACGCCGAGGTGGGCTCCCGAATCGTCCAGCATCTGAACTACGTGATCTAGACCGGCTGAACCGCCGGGGCTGGCGCCAGTTGTGCTCTGCAGAAGCGAAATTCATCACAGTGCGCTTGGTTATGCATGGTTGGCCGTCGGGTGGGTACAGGTAGCCAGTGGCGCGTGTCGGCGCGCGCCAACGATCTTCACGGAAGAGGAGGCGAACTGAATGACCGCAACAGACACCACCAAGCTGCTTGCCCAACTGCGCACGCTGCTTGATTTGACCAATACCGAGATACAAATCGCTGAGACCCGGGTAGCCCAGGCCCGCACGGACGCTGTGCGTCGCGAGCTTTCGCAGAACGCGGCGAACGGCCGCGAGCGCGCCGAAGCCATCGAGGCGACGATCCGCGATCTCGGTGGATTCCCGGACGTGATCGGCCCGTTCCTGGGTCGCGCCGCCGCGGCCGTCAAAGCGTTGACCGAGCAAGCCGCTCCCTTCGAGGAAGCTCTTCTCGGCGACCTCGCACTCGAGGACCAGCTGCTCGACCGGGCCCGTTACACCAAGGCCCTGGCCGTCGCCGCGAAGAACAACGACGTGCAGGATTTGACGGAGCGCTTGATCACCGCGCACTCGGCGACCGTCGACTGGCTGACCACCGTGCTGGCTGAGGACGCACTCGGTGGCCCGGCAGCCCTGCGCCGGACCCCGATTCAGGTTGCCACTGGGACCGCGGTGAAGCTTGTCAACCTGCCCGTCGCATGGTCCGCTCGCGGTGTAGACCGGGCCGTGGACGCGCTGCGTTCCACCGGGCCGGCGCTGAACGACCTGGTCAAGCGCGGCGGCAATGCGAGCGAGATCGCCGCCAAGGCGCTGTCGGCCTCGCAGAACGCCGCGCTGAAGGCCGCGGAAAAGGTCACGCGCTCCGAAGGAGCGGACAAGGCCGCCGACGCGCTGCATTCGGGTCGCTCTGCAGTTGGCGTGCTCGACGCCAACGAGCTGCCCATCCGCAACTACGACGACCTCAACGTCAACGATGCGGTGGCGGCCATCAAGGACCTGACCGTGCCCAACGACGTGCGCGTGATCATCGCCTACGAAGAGGCGCACAAGAACCGGCAGCGCATCGTCTCCGCGGCGCAGACCCGCGTCGCCGCGATCGCGAAGGAAGTTGTCGGCATCGGCTCGTAACCAATCCGACGAGTGCCCCCGGTCTTCG
>JAVHWH010000359.1:0-7223 GCA_032159915.1 Mycobacterium sp. | reverse complement strand
CCCGCCATCAGCGTCAGGTATCCGGCGTCACGCAGCAATTCGGGTAATGCGACCACGCGGTCATTCAGATAACCCTCGTAGCCGGGCGGGCCCTGAAAGCCCGGCGGTGTGACTTCCAGCATGGTGCCGATGCCGGCGATGTGGTGATCGGTTCCGGTCAACAGCATCGAGCGGGTCGGCGAACAGGCCGGTGCCGAATGAAAGTCGGTCAATCGGATGCCCGAGTGCGCCAGCCGGTCCAGGTTGGGTGTGCTGATCTCGCCGCCGAACGCGCCGATGTCGGAAAATCCGAGGTCGTCCGCCACGATTACCAGGAAGTTAGGCCTTGTCACGGGGAAGCATCCTCTCAGGTGCATCGCCGGATGGGAATGTTGCGACCACCGCCGATTCGATACCGTCCGAAACGTCACTAGGCTATGCGTCATGATCGGTCTCACCCGCGTCGGAGACGTCCTGACCATCGAGTTGCAGCGCTCCGAACGGCGCAACGCGCTCAACTCGCAACTCGTCGAGGAGATACGCGAAGCCATCGAGAAGGCCGCCGGCGATGGTGCTCATGCCATCGTGCTGACCGGGCAGGGCACGGTGTTCTGCGCCGGCGCCGACCTCAGCGGCGACGCGTTCGCCGCCGACTACCCCGATCGGCTGATCGCGATGAACCTGGCGATCGACGCGACGCCGGTGCCCGTCATCGCTGCGATCAACGGCCCGGCCATCGGCGCGGGTCTGCAACTGGCCATGATCTGCGACCTGCGCGTGGTGGCGCCGGAGGCGTTCTTCCAATTTCCGACGTCCAAGTACGGTCTGGCGCTGGACAACTGGAGCATTCGCCGGTTGTCGTCACTGGTCGGCCACGGACGCGCCCGGGCCATGCTGCTGACCGCCGAGAAGTTGTCCGCCCAGGACGCTCTGCTCACCGGGATGGCCAACCGGATCGGCACGCTCGCCGATGCGCAGGCCTGGGCAGCAGAGATCGCCGGCCTGGCCCCGCTGGCGCTGCAGCACGCGAAACGGGTGCTCAACGACGACGGTGCTTACGAAGAGCAGTGGCCGGCCCACAAGGAGCTCTTCGAGAAGGCGTGGGCCAGTCAGGACGTCATCGAAGCGCAGGTGGCACGGGTAGAAAAGCGGCCGCCGAAATTCCAGGGAGCCTGATCGATGCTGCGCAGTGCACTGCGACTCGCGGTGGGCACCGTCTCGCTCGCGACGGGCGGGTGGGTGCTGCGCGCGCTGCACGGTGCGCCGGCCGCGCTCGGGGCCCAGCCATCCGACATTCGTGGGGTCGCCGAACGCTCACCGCACTACCGCGACGGCGTCTTCGTCAATCTCGAGACGGCCTCGTTCAACATCGACGCCGAGGAACAGCGCAACATCCTCGTGCAGTTGATAAGCGGGCGCTCGCTGGGCCGGCCCGCGGCCGACATCCCGTTGATCACGCCCGAGCCGCAAGCCTTCGACGCCCCCGCCGGCCGTATCGCGGTCAGTTGGTTCGGCCACTCGACGGCGCTGCTGGAGATCGACGGCTACCGGGTGCTCACCGACCCGGTCTGGAGTGAGCGCTGCTCGCCGTCGGACGTCGTCGGCCCGGGCCGCATGCATCCGCCACCGGTTTCGCTGGAGTCGCTGCCGGCGCTGGACGCGATTGTGGTCAGCCACGACCATTACGACCATCTCGACATCGACACGATCATCGGGTTGGCCCGAAGCCAGTGGGCTCCGTTCGTTGTTCCGCTCGGCGTCGGATCGCATCTGCGCGAGTGGGGCATTCCCGACGAACGCATCATCGAACTCGACTGGAACGAGCGCACCCAGATCGACGAGCTGACGCTGATCTGTACACCGGCCCGGCACTTCTCCGGCCGGTTCCTGAGTCGCAACACCACGCTCTGGGCGTCCTGGGCGATCATTGGACCGGCGCACCGGGCGTTCTTCGGCGGCGACACCGGTTACACCAAAAGCTTCGCCGAGATCGGCAACGAGCACGGGCCTTTCGACGTGACGCTGATGCCGGTCGGCGCATATAACAAGTCCTGGCCGGACATTCACATGAATCCCGAGGACGCGGTGCGGGCGCATCTGGACGTCCACGGTGGGTTGCTGGTGCCGATCCACTGGTGCACATTCCGCTTGGCGCCGCACCCGTGGGCCGAGCCGATCGAGCGCCTGCTGATCGCCGCCGACACCGCGGGCGTGAAGGTAGCGGTGCCCAAACCGGGCGGGCGCGTCGACTCTACGGCCACAACAGAACTCGAGCCGTGGTGGCGGCTCGGCGAAAACTTGCCGGCCACCAAAGCCGGGCATGACAAGGACGAGCAATAGAGGCAGGCCATGGCAAAGCTTTCCGGATCCATCGACGTCCCGCTGTCGCCCGACAAGGCGTGGGAAGACGCCTCCAACTTGTCGCGTTTCAAGGAGTGGCTGACCATCCACCGGGTGTGGCGCAGCAAGCTGCCCGAGCAGTTGGAAAAGGGCACGGTCATCGAGTCGATCGTCGAAGTCAAAGGCATGCCCAACCGGATCACCTGGACGATCGTGAATTACAAACCGCCAGAGACGATGACGCTCAACGGAGTCGGCGTGGGCGGGGTCAAGGTGAAGTTGATAGCCAAAGTCAAGCCCAAAGGCGACAATTCGGTCGTCGGCTTCGACGTGCACCTCGGCGGCCCGGCGTTGTTCGGGCCGATCGGCATGCTGGTAGCGGCCGCGCTGAAGAGCGACATCAACGAGTCGCTCCGCAAATTCGTCACGGTGTTCGCCCCAGCCTGATGCTCCGCCTACGCCCTGGTTGGATGGTCGCGCTGTTCGCCGCGGCGGTATCCGTCAGTGCCTGGCTGCCGTGGCTGACGACCCGCACCGGCGGCGGCGGCTGGGCCAACGCGATCGGTGGAAGCTTCGGCAGCCTGCACCTCCCGCACGGGTTCGGACCCGGACAGCTGATCGTGTTGCTGTCCTCGGCACTGCTGGTCGCCGGCGCCATGGTTGGCCGTGGGTTGTCGGCGAGGTCGGCATCGATTGGCGCACTGGTGATCTCGCTGATCGTGGTCGCGCTGATGGTGCGGTACTACTCGGTCAACGTCAAGCCGCCGGTGTCAGCGGCCTACGGCCTCTACGTCGGCGGGGTGTCCGCCGCCGCCGCGTTGCTCTGCTCGGTGTGGGCGCTGGCGGGCGCACTGCGCCGCTAATCGACCCTGACGTGTGCACCTTTCAGCGGCCGGGCGCACTGGTCGCAGGTCAACTGCCCGATTAACGGCTTGCCGCAGCCGAGATGGGTGAGCGTAACCGCGGGCCCTTCGGGCGCACGGAACCAGTGCTGTCCGCACTGCAGGGCGGCGACGATGACCGGGAAAAACGCGCGCCCTTTCTCGGTGAGCTGATAGTTGGTCTCCCGCGACGTGCACAGCACGCCGTTGGCGCAGAACGTCTGCAGCCGGCCTGACAGCAGCGAGGGAGGTGCGCCGAGTTGGGTCTGAAAATCCGAGAAGCGGCTGGTGCCCAGGAAGGCGCACACCAATACCGCGGCGGCCCAACGGTTACCGAACACGCTCATCGTTTCGGGGAACAAACCGGCTTGCCCGCGCTCGCCGTCGGCGCTGGACCGGCGGCGGGTCGTCGCCTCGGGTACCGAACGCGACCACGACCCGCTCGGACCCCAGCGTGCAGCGACGTCCTTTTCGGTGACGGCCTCACAGCATGCTCGACAGGCCAGTGTTGGGGCGAAGTGGCTGCCGCACTGTGTGTGCCGCATGCCGGGAAGCTGGTGGACATGATCAGGCACCCAGCGCCGTTCCCAATCCCAGATCGACAGCAATACCGGCCAGAACGCACGCCCGCGTTGGGTAATCAAGTATTCGGCGCGAACTGGGCGGCTCTGATAGGGGGTGCGAACCAGTATGTCGCTGTCGGTCAACGCCCGTAACCGGTTGGACAGCACAGTGTTCGAGATGGGTAGTCGCTGCATGAACTCGCCGTACCGGCTCGCTCCCAGCAACGCCTGCTGGATGATCAGCAACGTCCACTCGTCGCCGAGCAGACCCAGGATGCGACCGACGGCGTTGGTGCCGCCCGGGCTCAGCGGTGTCGGCTCAGCTTTCACAAGCCGATGGCGGCCGCCGGCCGGTCGACGTCATGCCATCGGCGCAACTGTGCGGCCGGCGCCCAAGTGGCGTGGGTGCCACTGGAAACGCGTTCTGGCAGCAGGAGTTTGCACACCGGTCCGTCGTTGAATCGGGCGGCATCGAAGATTACGCAGTAGGAGGCGTCGGCTTCCATGTCGGTGGTCAACGTGATCAGGTAGCCGTCGTCTTCGCCAGTGGGATGTGGTCGCGGGGCCATCGCGGCCTCACTGCCATAGACTCCGCCGCCGAACTGATAGTGCTGTTCCCCGCCGGTGCGCAGGTCGTGCTTGACCAGACCGTCGAACAGGAACCAGCCCGGTTTGCCGGTCGCGGCGTAGGTGTATCGGTAGTGTGCCGCGGCATAGTCGGGGTTGATGGTGCCGAATTCGGTGATGGATTCTGACAATTGCTCTTCTTTGACCTCGCCGGTGATCAGGTTGAACCGCCAGCGGTGTAGCCGGGCTTGCAGGCGGTCCAGCGCCAGGAATCGAAACAGCTTGTCCCACTGCGCTTTTTTAGGATCCAACGACCTACTGGTGTCGAGCGGCTGAGGGGCGCCCTCGTAAAAGCCGTCGAGCACGATCTCGTCCCCGTCTTCGTAGGCGTTGGTGAAGTGCAGCACGAATGTCGGGTCGGCCTCAAACCACCGGATGTCGTTGCTGCCGCCGCGGCGCGGCACCACCGCGAAGCGCGAGGGCATATCAGGGTAGAAGCGCGGCAGGTGTACATCGTGTTCGAGCAGACTCGGATCCCAGAACAGCGGGAAATCGTTGAGTATCACGTAGTTTTCGGTGAAAGCCATGTCGTGTGGCAGCCTCGGCCCGGGCAGCGGGACGTCGATGTAATGCGTCAGCACGTTACTCTCGTCGACGACCCCGTAATGCATGTAGGGGGCCTGTTTGCTGTAGTTGAAGAACAGCAACTCGCCCGATCTCGGGTCGACTTTCGGATGTGCCGACACGCCCCAATCGACCGGGAACTGCCCGTTCCAGGTCTCCTTGCCCAATGTCTGGGCCGAGAACGGGTCGACGCGATAGAGATCGCCGCACTGGTAGAAGCTGGTCAGCGCGATGCCCCGGTGGACGATGACGTCGGTGCTCGACGCGTCCTTCATCCGGGTGCGGGCGCCGCAACCCCCGTTGCGCTTGGCCAGCTCGACCGGCTCGGCCAGTCCCGGCCACAACGGCCCGCCCGCCTCGTTCTCGGCCAGGAAGCCGTCGGTGCGAACAAAACGGTTGCGGTAGAACGCTTTTCCGTCACGGAATCCGACGATGTGCAGCATGCCGTCACCGTCGAACGGGTGATAGGTCTTCAGTGCCGGGTGTAACGGGTTTTCCGTGTTGCGCAGATAGACGCCGTCCAGGTCGCTCGGGACCTCGCCCTCGACGGCGACCAGGTCGTCGGCATCCCACTCGCTGGTCTGCGGGCGCCATGGCCCGGTCCGATACGGGTGGTCATCATCTTCGGGCAGGGTCGACAGGAACTTACCGACGACTTCGACGTCCACGTCACAATCCTTCGGTCGCGTTGACAACGAAGCTGACCGTGGTGGCGGTGCTGCCGCCGAAGTTCAGCGTGGCGAAGGTTTTGGCGTTCTCGACTTGATACTCGCCGGCCGCGCCGCTGACCTGTTTGGCGGCGTCGACCAGCATCCGCACTCCCGACGCGCCGACCGGGTGGCCGCCACCGATCAGCCCGCCGCTGGGGTTGACCGGCAGCCGTCCGCCGATCTCGATCTCGCCGTTTTCGATGGCTTTCCACGACTCGCCCGGCCCGGTCAGGCCGATGTGGTCGATCGCCAGATATTCGCTGGGAGTGAAGCAGTCGTGCACTTCTATACCGTGTAGGTCGTCGAGGCTGGCTTGCGCGCGCCGCAAGGCGTCGAGCACCGCTGCGCGGACATGCGGCATGACGTAGGACGCCGAGTCCCCGGTGCCGGCGCGGTCGAGTTTTTGTCGCAGGCCCAGCCCCACGGTGCGATGCCCCCAGCCCGCGATGCGGGCGATCGGCCGCGCAGTGGGGTGGTCGCGCAGGTATCTGTCGGTGACCAGCACGATCCCCGCGCCGCCGTCGGTCATCTGGCTGCAGTCGAATCGCCGCAACCGGCCCTCGATGACCGGGTTGGTCGCGCCGTCGTCACCGATCGGGTCGGGCACGCTCCAATCCCTGGTCTGCGCATTCGGGTTTCGGCGGGCGTTGCCGAAATTGATCTGCGCGATGGCCCGCAGGTGAGTCTCGTCGATTCCATAGCGGCGGTCGTATTCGTCGGCGACCGTGGCGAACATCGACGGCCAGAGGAACGTGGCGTCGGCCCCCTCGTGTCCGGTCCAGGCCGCGGTGCCGAGGTGGCGGGCCGCGATGTCGCCGGGCACCGTCTTCTCCAGCTCGACGCCGAGGACCAACGCGGTCTCATAGTTTCCCGCCCGAAGGTCGGCCATCGCGGCCAGCGCCGCGATGCTGCCCGATGCGCACGCGGCCTCATGCCGGGACGCCGGGGTTTCCCATAATCCGTCGCAGACAGTCGCCGGCATCGCACCGAGGTGGCCCTGACCGGCGAACAGTTCTCCGAAGGCGTTGGCGACGTGCACGACGCCGATCTCGGCGGGATTGACCTTGGCCGCGGCGAGGGTAGCGTCGACGACCTCTCGGGTCAGGTCAGCGAAGTCGAATCGTTCTTTCGTGAGGTTTCGGGAAAAGTCGCTCTGGTAGCCGCCGAGGATCCAGACGCCGATGTCCATACCGCGAAGATTACTACAGCTAAAAGAGTGACACGGGCCAAAATTTAAGGCGGTCTCGCCAGCTCTCGGCTGAACCGGCAAGACCTAAGCAGGCTCGTTGGTCGACCAACGGGTCCGCCTCTGTACGCGCATTGCCGTAGATGCCGCCAGACAAACCTGTTTCCGTGTAACCGGACTACTTGTCTCCGCGTGCAACCGGGCGGGCGGAGTCCGAACTCCACTCCGACCACGAGCCGGGAAAGAGTGCGGCCCGATGTCCGGTCGCGGCAAGCGCCGCGACCGTGATGGCGGCGGTCACACCGGAGCCGCAATACGCGCCGATCCGGCCGTCGTCCACGCTGCGCTCGGCGAGAAGCTGCGCGATCGCGTC
>JAVHWH010000354.1:0-3090 GCA_032159915.1 Mycobacterium sp. | reverse complement strand
CTTGCCGCAGCGCCGCTGCAGGCCATCGGCCCGGGACTCGCGACGATTTCGTTGGCAATGATCGAAGCGGCGCCGCCGTTATCGGTCATGATCGCGCGCTTGTCACCTGACTCGCCTGCCAGTGCAGATCGGTTGCGCGCCTCCGCATTGCGGGCACACCACCGGCTCACCAGTGCGATCGCAGCATTCTCGGCATCGGCCGCGCTGGGAGCCGTCAGCTCCCTATTCCGGATGTCGGCGGCCAGCATCGTGTTCGCCGCCGTGATTGGCAGCGTCATGCTGCTGCGGGCGCGCACACATCAAGACGTCGTTCGAGCCGCGCCTCTGGTTGTCTCCGGAGCGGTCACATTCAGCGCGGTATTCATCGCTATCGCGGCCGGGTATCCACATCGCGCGCCGCACGTCGCGGTGCTGGCGACCGCCCTTGGATTGCTCGCGCTCTACGCTGGATTCGTCGGCAGCTCGGCGTCGGTCTCTCCGATCGGGCGAAGAAGCATCGAACTGCTCGAACGTTTCGCATTCATCACCGTCGTACCGCTGACGTTCTGGCTCTGCGGTCTGTTGGGCGCGGCGCGCAGCGTGAGTCTGTCATGAGCACAGTGCGTTCGGCCGTCTGGCGATGTGTGACGGCAGCAGCGATCGCCGGCTTGGCACCGTACATCGCATCGCCGGCGCGGGCTGTCTCGCCGCCGCCGATCGATGACAGCCGCCTCCCACCATCGGCACCGGCAAGCCCGCCACAACCGACTGTGCAGCGGGAGATCTGTGCAATGCCGTCCCTCGATCGAGAGACCACTGCGACCGGTGACGCTTCCCAATTGGCCGCCTCCGATTTGGAACAGGTTTGGAAACTCACCCGCGGGGTGGGTCAACGCGTCGCCGTCATCGACACCGGAGTCGCACCGCACCCGCGACTGCCACAATTGCGGGCTGGTGGTGACTACGTGTCCATCGGCGACGGCACGCAGGACTGCGACGGGCACGGCACCGTAGTAGCGGGAATCATTGCCGCAACGGGCGATTCCCGTCACGCCGACGACTTCAGTGGCGTCGCCCCAGCGGCGAGCCTGATCACCATCCGGCAGTCCAGTACTAAATTCGGCGCTGCGAGTGATGCCGCAACGTCTGGATTCGGGGACGTCGACACGATGGCACGGGCCGTGCGAACCGCTGCTGATCTGGACGCGTCGGTGATCAACATATCGTCGGTTGCCTGCATGCCCACCGGCACAGCGCTCGACGACCGGGCACTCGGCGCGGCGTTGTCTTATGCGGTCGATACCAAAAACGTCGTTGTGGTGGCCGCCGCGGGAAATACCGGCGCCGGGCAGTGCCCTGCTCAGCACGTCGACGCGGCCTCGGATTCGGCGACGGTTGTCGTGAGCCCGGCGTGGTACGACGACTACGTGCTGACCGTGGGGTCGGTGAGCGCGCGCGGTGAACCATCGTCGTTCAGCCTCGCCGGACCGTGGGTCGATGTCGCCGCGCCCGGCGAAGGAGTGATCTCGCTGAGCTCCTCAGGCGCAGGGTTGACGAATGCGCTTGTCAACAAACAAGATTCGACCCCGCTATCGGGTACGAGTTACGCCGCGCCGGTTGTCAGCGGGCTGGCGGCACTAGTCCGCTCCCGCTTCCCGAGGTGGACGGCCCGTCAGGTGATGCAACGCATCAAGGCCACCGCGCATCATCCACCCGGCGGCTCGGATCCGCGGGTCGGCGCCGGGGTGGTCGATCTCCTCGCCGCCGTCAGCACCGACAGCCCGACGACTCAGATGTCGCCGACGACTGCGACGCCGGCGCCCATCACCGGACCCGAGCACCCTTCGCCGCCGGATCACCGCGCTTCCCGTACGGCGCTCACGGGCGCCGCGCTCTGTGGTGGCGTGCTGGCGGTGACGCTGTGCGTTCGCGCAATACGAATACGGCTACGGCGAACGGCGGACGGTAACCGGAACATCCTGAGCAACTGAGGCGTTGGTCCGGCTCAACTCGGGCCCGGCCGGCAGTGCGGCCAGCACCGGCCAGGGTGCGGGGACCATCGTGGGCGGCAGGCCGAGGTCGTGGGCGGCATTGTCGTCGTGAACGGCGTACCGGACGCCGGTGTCCGATATCAGGTAGCGGGTGCCGGCGCGAACGTTGACACCCGACAGGCTGGTGGCGCGGACATACGCCATGCGTCCCGGCGGTAGATACACGGCGTCGACGGCAGATTTCTTTCCGTCAGCCTGCACCAACCGAACCGGCGCCTGCCCGGCCGGAATGGGCAGTGGACCAACGGAAAAGGTGACCGCAACACCGCCCGACGTCGCAGGACTCCACCTGGCGCAGACCGTCGTTCCGTCGGCTACCGAAGGCGGGTGCACCCGATCGGGATAGTCGGACACCGGCAGACGCGTCACCGACTTCGTGGTTCGGATGACGTCGGGCGCAATCGGTATGGCGGTGCGGTTGCCCTGTGAGTCGGCGAACCGCAGCAGATCAGCGGCGACTTGCCCGATGCGCTGAACGCCCTCCCGCAGTACGACGTAGAACTCGTCGCCGCCAGTGCGGACCACTCGCAGGACGCTGCCGACCGGAAACCCGGGCAGTGCATCTGGCCCGCGCTTGCCAACGTCGGGAATCCGCGGAGGTGTGATCGGTGGCGACTCGGGGATGAGGTTGAGCAGTACCGGCGACACCGGCAAAGGCGTTCGGCCGTCGATTCCCAAGGCGCGGGCGACCGCAGCTTCCTCGGTGTTCACCGCGGCCCGGCGACCATCGAACAGCAAGTAAGTCGAGCCACCGGAGGAGGGCGTGACGAGTAGAGTTGGGTTGCGCTGCAACGGATCTGATTGCGGGGCTGCACCGACGACCACTGTCGTACCGTCACCGCTGTCGCAGACGGTCCACTGCGACTGGTCTTCACCGAGCGGAGTTCCGAGGAATTGCGGAGCACCGGGGATGCCCAGAAGTGGTCCCAGTTTGCTGCGACTCAATTCCGACGTCGCGATCGGCTGCGGGTCTGCGTTTGTCTTCGCGATCAACCGGGCCGACGCCAGATTCAGCACCGGATGCAGCGTTTCACCCAACCGGACGTACAGCGCCCCTGAC
>JAVHWH010000349.1:0-6202 GCA_032159915.1 Mycobacterium sp. | reverse complement strand
GGCGACTACTACGGCAGCGGGCGCAGCCCGGACGCCGGCCTGCAGATCGCCCGCCGCTTCGCCCACCTGACCTACCGCGGTGAGCTCGAGCTGGACACCCGCTTCGCCAACGAGCCGCAAGTCGGCGAGGATCCGACCTCCGGTGGGCGGTACGCGGTGCAGAGCTACCTGCAACACCAGGGCGGCAAGCTGGTGTCGCGGTTCGATGCCGGCAGCTACGTGGTGCTCACCGAGTCGTTGTCCAGCCACGACGTCGGTCGGGGGCGCGGCGGTGTCGAGGCCGCGCTGCGCGGCTGTCCGGTGCCGGCGGTGGTCGGCGGGATCACCTCCGACCGCCTCTACCCGCTGCGACTGCAAGCCGAATTGGCCGAACTGTTGCCCGGATGCGCGGGGCTTCAGGTGGTCGACTCGATCTGCGGGCACGACGGCTTTCTGATCGAAACCGACTCGGTCGGGGAACTGGTGCGACAGACCCTGGATTTGGCCGCGGCGAAGGGTGCGTGTTCGCGGTGACTCAGTTTTCACAGGCCCGCTCGTTGTCGTTCGGCTCCGAAGCGGCCGCATACGAGCGTGGTCGCCCGTCGTATCCGCCGGAGGCGATCGACTGGCTGCTGCCGCCCGACGCTCGCGATGTGCTGGACCTCGGCGCCGGGACCGGCAAGTTGACCAGCCGGCTGGTGGAACGTGGGCTCGACGTGATCGCCGTCGACCCGATCGCCGAGATGCTGGAGATGTTGCGGGTTTCGCTGCCGGATACGCCGGCCCTGCTTGGTACGGCGGAAGACATTCCGTTGGCAGACAACAGCGTTGACGCGGTGCTCGTTGCGCAGGCGTGGCATTGGTTCAACCCGGCGCGCGCCATTCCCGAATTGGCCCGGGTGCTGCGCCCCGGCGGACGGCTCGGACTGGTGTGGAACACCCGCGACGAACGGTCCGGCTGGGTCCGCGAACTGGGCCGCATCATCGGCCGGGACGGCGACCCGATGCGCGACCACGTCACACTGCCGGAGCCGTTCACCGACGTGCAGCGACACCAGGTCGAGTGGACGAATTACCTTACGCCGCAAGCTCTGATCGACTTGGTCGCATCGCGCAGCTACTGCATCACCTCACCAACCCAGGTCCGCACCAAAACGCTGGACCAGGTGCGCGAGTTGCTGACCACCCATCCGGCATTGGCCAACGCCGGCGGTCTTGCGCTGCCCTACGTCACGGTATGCGTGCGGGCGACGCTGACGGCTTAGCCCGCGCACGCAATTGCTGCGGCTCCGGCCGCTCAAACACCATGGCAATGAACGGAAGCGGTGATGCCGCGCTTTTTTAGCCGAGGTGAGCGTAGGCGTTCCGTTCGGCGATTATTCATATCGCTATGCGGGTAGCCGCAGTGATCAGGCTTAGGCAGATACCTGAAGGAGGCCGACTGATGGAACGTGGAAGCACGAAACACAGCCCGCGGGACGACGATGCGCTCGAAAAGGAATTGCGGGGGACGCTGCAGGCCAACCACTCAACCCGCGCCGAAGAATGGCGCGACCCCGAGCCTTCGGCCGACGACGATCCAGTCGGGCCGACCACTGGCCGGCCATCCCTATAGCTAAGGGTCCAGGGTCAGGCGGATCGCTGGCGGTTGCTATGCGAAGCGGTCCGCCGGGCGATGCCCTCCGCGCAATCGGAGAATCGCTGGTAGCAGTCACCGAGCAGGACCGCGTCGACGGCGTCGGCGTCGCGGTCCTGCCGAGTTTGAGCGACCAGGGCGGTTACCAGTTGGCGATGAAGGGCTGACATCGCGCGGCCGTCACGCACGATGCGGTCAGCCATGCCCGAATGACCCAACAGCATGAGCTGCTGCAGTTCGCCGCTGAGTCTTAACGCCAATGCGCCCATGTCCGCCACGATGGCACGTCCCTGGTCGGGCACCGAACAATCCGGGTACCTACGGCGGACGACATAGGCGATTTCGATTGCGGATGCGGCCAGACGCTCCATCTCCACGCCTGTCTGCACCGCATCGACGACCGCGCGCAGGTCCGTTGCGACCGGTGTTCGCATGGACAGCAACAGGAACGTGCATTCCTGTGCACTGGAGAACATCGCCGCGATCTCCTCCTGGCCGGCAATGACGTTGTCTGCGATGACCACGTCGGTCTCGAGCAGCGCGCAGGTGGCATCGCTCATCGCCGCGCCCACCATCGCGCAGAGTTGGGCAAGCTGAACCGTATGCGCACCTAGCTGGTAGCGAAATGCGCTGTTCACCGAAGCGCTCAGCTACCGGAGTTCGGTCTTGGCGCTGACGCGACCTGCGCGGCACCACCGCCTCGGCCGAGATGACTGACGGCGAAGTCAGCGCCTTGCCCGATGGCATCCCCACCGGTCGCGTACGACTGATGGGCGACGAAGTTCACTCCGTCCGAGCACACGGGGTCCTCGGGCGCGCAGACCTCGAGAGTCTTGGCTTGGTAGAGCGGCCCGATGACGATCTGTGGCTGCCCAAGGAAGTTCATCGCCCGCTCGTTGGGCGTGCCGAACAGCACGACGGCTGCCACGTGCGCGGCCGTACTGGGATCCAGCGGTTTCGGTAACGTCGCCGGGTCGATGTCAGTGGGTATCGAATCCGGAACGGCAGGAGAGGTGACGAAGCCCATCACAGCTGCGCCCTGTGAGTAGCCGCCGAGCACCATTTTGGTGTTGGGGCAACTGCTCGCCATCGAAACAATATGCGCGCCAGCATCTCTGATGCCGTCCAACCCCGTGGACCACTGCTCGGTCGCCGGATAGTTGACCGGATAAACACCCATCGATCTGCCGCCCAGCCGGCTGCCGAGGGCGTCGACGAACGCTTGTCCGGTAGGCCCGACACCGGGCTCGTCACCGGTGCCGCGGGCGAACACCACTTCGGTGTCGGGACAGTTCTGCGCTGATGCGGCAGGAGCAGTTTCGGCGACGGTGCCGAGGCCTGCGGTAGCTAATACGGCTGCTCCGAAGGAGCGGAAAACGTTAGCGCTGTTCATTATTCAGATATCTCCACCAAGTCATGGTTGTTTACGGAATCGTTTGGACGTGTACCCGGCCTCAGCCGGGCACGCGACGCCGCGTAACTTATAGCCCTTTCGTGTAGCCACCTCTTCTTTCTCCGACCGCGCAGTAGACGGGACCTGTGCTCCACCTCGATGCCCGAAACGTTGCGGAAGTGCAGATGGAAGGCGAGGACACCTGCAGGAATTCGGGGCAGCCGCGCGAACCATAGGGCCAGATGCGAGTGTTCCGGTCAGCGCCGGTAGAGCCGCCAGCAGAATCGCAGCCGTCAGCCGACGCTCTACGATTGCGCTCTTCAATGTTGGTGCTAAGCATCAGAATCCAACAACGAGGCTCATGGGCATACTTCCCATCGAACGGCACCTAGCGGGCCGTGGTGATGGCTGCCCTTAGATCTGAAGACAGACCGCTGATCTGCTCTTTATAACACAGTGCGGCGGGGCTGTCACTGGGCCGGCGGTGACGCTCGAGGACTCCCTCCTCGAATGAATGCCAGTCGCGGTAGCTCGAAAAGCGTTCGTAGTCAACCGGTTTCGCAACACTCCAGCGACACCATCGCATCAGCGAGTGGTTGGGCTGCAATTCGAGACAATGCCGCGCGACCGTACGTGACGGTGTATGTGCGGGCGACGCCGTCGCGAGCTCGACCGGCCGGGGCTAGTGTGCTTGTTGTGAAACTGACATCGCTCGTGCTCGGCTGTGTGCTGGCGATGAGCGCCGCACCGCCGCTGGCGCACGCTGACGAAAACGACAACGCGTATCTTTACGGCATTCACTCGGTGGGCGTTCCGGACGGTAGCCCCGCGGCCTCACCCGCGTACGGCCGCCAGCTTTGCGACCGGCTTCCCGTCGTCGGCTTCGATCCGCTGGTGGCAGCAGTGAACCAGGAGAACAGCGCGAGCGCCCTGAACATGCATCTGTCCGCGCTTGTCATCGGTGCGGCGGTATCGAACTTCTGCCTCGAAAAAGCCACGGTGCTGCCGACGACCCTCCAGTACTAGAACCTGCCGTACTGGAAACCTGCCGTAATGGGCCGGTCGATCGAAGCATTGTCGCTCACTCCGACGCCTCGTCGTCGTCTTCCTGAAGCAGTTTTTCGGGGTGGTGGTAGGTGTTGGTGCGGGGTTGGCCTCTGTCGAGGTGTGGTGGGGGGATCCATTCGGTGTGGCCGTGGGCGTTTTTGCGGGTGCTCCAGCCTTGTTCGGCGAGGTCATGGTTGGGGCCGCAGGCCAGGCTGAGGTGGTCGATGTCGGTGACGGGGTGGGTGGCGGAGGGATCGTCGTGGTGGACCTCGCACTGGTAGGCCGGCATGGTGCAGCCGGGGACGGTGCACCCACGATCTCTTGCATAGAGCCCGATGGGTTGGGCCGCTGAGGCCAGCCGTTTGGTGTGATAAAGCGCCAGGGCTTTGCCGTTGTCGAAGATGGCCAGGTAGTGATGCGCGTGGGCGCCGAGTCGGATCACATCCGACATGGGTAGCAGGGTGCCGCCGCCGGTGAGCCCGCGCCCAGCGCCGGCTTCGAGTTCCTGCAGGGTGGTGGTCACGATGATCGAGGCGGGTAGGCCGTTGTGTTGACCAAGCTCACCGGACGCTAAGAGCGCGCGGGCGGCGGCGAGCAGCGCGTCGTGCTGGCGCTGCCCAAGGCTGCGGGTATCGGCCGCGATGGCGGCTTGGGAGGGGGTGCCGCTGATGCACGGTTCGTCGTCGGCGGCGTTACACATCCCGGGTGCGGCCAGTTTGGCGAAGACGGCGTCGATAGTGGCCCGGGCTTCGGGGTTGAGCCAGCCGCTGATCGGCGACATCCCGTCGATGTCCTGGCGCCCGATGGTCAAGCTGCGGCGGGTGGCGCGGTCGACGTCGGTGAAGTTGCCGTCGGGGTTGAGGCAGTCGGTGAGTTTGTCGGCCAGCTTGGCCAGCTCGTCAGGGCGGTGCTCGCCGCCGAGGCGGGCCAGCTGCGCCTCAGCATGCGTGCGGGTCTCGATGTCGACGAAATCGGGCAGCCGATGCACGAAGCCGCGGATCACCGCCACATGACCCGCCCCAATCTGACCGTTGCGCTGCGCGGCGGCGGTCGCGGGCAGCACCGGCGGCAACGGCTCACCGCTGAGCGCCCGCCGCTCACCCAGATCTTCGGCCTCATGCACCCGCCGCGAGGCTTCCGCGCGGGAGATCCGCAGCCGGTCCGCCAACGCCGGCGCCAGCCGACCGCCCAACTCGCAGGGACTGGCTTGTTCGCTCAGTTGGTTGATCAGGGCGTGTTCGACGGCGGGCTGCTGACGGCGGAAACCCTCGAACCGTTCCAGCACCGCCAGCCGCTCGGGTGTGGTCAACATGTCGAACGTCAGGTCCAGGGCGTGCTTGTAGCCGGCCTCGAGCACGTCGAGGGCCTCGACGATCTCTTCCCGACTACTCGAACGCATGTGCGAATTCTAACTCCGCCCACCGACAAGTCCCGGTACAGTGAAACTGAAGTGACGCAAGTGGTTTCAGCGAAGAAAAGGCCTGTGGTTAAGTGAGTACCGTGAAGAAACTGTCAGCTGTGTTGGCTTCGCTGTTCGGCGTCGCGGTCACCGCCAACGGCTATCAGCCGGTGAGTAAGCGTGGCTACCTCTCCCTTTATGCCTTCAGCTTCGGGGTGTTCGCCTCCGAACTGCCCCGGCAGTTGATGGCCGGACAGTTCGCGTTGCTGGCCGCGGTGACTCCCAAGCTCTCGCCGCGGGTGCGCTGGTTCAGCTGGCTGGTGTCGGCGCTGTCCTGGCTGGGGCTGGCAGGTCTGGACCGCATCGGCCACCGGGCCAATCAGCCGCTGACCGCGGCGCTCGATGCCTCGTTGGGTCTCGATCGCCGGACCGAGTCGGGCGAACTGTGGAAGCGGCCGGAAGGTGCCGGCACGGCGAAATCGCCGGGCTTCGTTCGCATGGCGCGCATCTACGGCGAGTACGCGCACGACACCGACATCAGCTACGGCGAACACGGCGCGCGGAACCATCTCGACATCTGGCGGCGGCCCGACCTCGACCGCGGTGGGAAAGCACCGGTGCTGCTTCAGGTTCCGGGTGGCGCGTGGATGGTCGGAAGCAAACGCCAACAGGCTTACCCGTTGATGAGTCATCTGGCTGAGCTGGGCTGGGTGTGCGTGGCGATCAACTACCGGCTCAGCCCGCGCTC
>JAVHWH010000337.1:0-11711 GCA_032159915.1 Mycobacterium sp. | reverse complement strand
GGCGTCGCCGACCCGGTCAAGGTGACGCGTTCGGCGCTGCAGAACGCGGCGTCCATCGCGGCGCTGTTCCTGACCACCGAGGCCGTCGTGGCCGACAAGCCGGAGAAGGCCGCCGCTCCCGCCGGTGACCCGACCGGTGGCATGGGCGGTATGGACTTCTAGTCCGCGTCAGTCAAACGAGAAGCCCGGTCCCCGCGTGGGGCCGGGTTTTTCGTATTTTTGGGTAATAGAGGTACTGAACACTCGAACAGTTCGAGGACGAAGGGACGACACCATGGGAAAAGCGTTACGCCGCATGCTTTTTGGAGTAATACCCGGCTGCGCCCTTTGCCTGATGGTTGCGCCGACCGCCGGCGCCGCACCTGATCCGTGCTCGGCCAGCGGCGTGGCTGCCACCGCCAGCGGGGTACTGAACTCGGCCAGCGGATACCTCGACGGCCACCCGGACGCCAACAACGTGCTGACGTCTGCGGTCAACCAATCGCCTGCCGATGCGAAGTCGTCGGTGCGCGGATACTTCCTCAGCCACCCGGGCCAGGCATTGGAGTTGAAGGGCATCGCCCAGCCGCTGCTCGACCTGCGTGGTCGGTGCAACACGTCGGTGTCGCCGGACCAGTTGGCCGCACTGTTCGACGCGCTCAGCACGAGCTGAGCGGCGGGCTGCTCGATCTGACCCGCCGACTGTGCAGCTTGTGTGTGCGACGGCCACGTTTGCACCAGCAGAAGCGGCACGGTCGAGGGCCTGTGCATCACCGCGCGCGGCTTGAACCGCCGACGGTCGATGATGTCGGCCATGAGCGCGGACGACTGGCCGTTCCTCGGGCGCCAGGCCGTACGCCGAGGCGAGATCTCGGCCTGGCAGCTGCAGCGGGACCACCGGGCCATCTACCGCAACGTCTACCTGCCGAAGCAGTCGACGCTGACGGCGCTCACCCGAGCTCGGGCGGCGTGGCTGTGGTCCGGTGGTAATACGACGCTGACGGGGCTTTCGGCAGCCGCCGTCCTGGGCACGAAATGGCTGGACGCGGCGGAGCCAGCAGAGTTGCGCCGCCCCAATCGTCACGCCCCGCCGGGGATTGTGGTCCATTCGTACGACTTGGACAGCCGAGAAATACGCGTCTGCAATGGAATTCGGATTACCAGTCCTGAGCGGACCGCGTTCGATATCGGACGATCGATGCCGGTGAACCGTTCGATTCCCGTCCTGGACGCGCTGGCGCACGCGACCAACGTCAAGGTCGCCGACGTCTGGTCGCTCGCCGCAACCAGGCCCGGTACCCGGGGTATCCGGCGGCTGCGATCGGCTCTGAAGCTGGTCGACGGGGGCGCCGAATCTCCGCAGGAAAGTCGGGTTCGGTTGCTGCTGGTCGCGGCGGGGCTACCGCCGCCCGAGACTCAGATCGAGTTTACCGACGAGTTCGGGCTGGCGCGGATCAGAGTCGACATGGGGTGGCGGGAATGGCGGGTCGCTGTCGAGTACGACGGCGTCCAACACTGGTCCGACCGGTATCAGCGGTCGTGGGATATCGAGCGCATCGCGATGCTCGACGAATTGGGATGGGCGGTCGTCAGGGTCAGTGCGGAGATGTTGTCCCGACCAGAAGTGGTCGTCGGACGCGTGCGCGCCAAGCTCAGGGCGGCGGGCTGCTCGATCTGACCCGCCGACTGTGCAGCTTGTGTGTGCGACGTCGACGTTTTCGGCCGAACAACCTGCACACTCGGCGCAGGCAAGCAGGCAAGCAGGCAAGCAGGCAAGCAGGCGCGTGCGAGGGCTAGGCAGGCACCGACTGGCGGCCGCGGATCAATTTGCCGGGTCGCGCGTCGGTCGGCACACCGTTCTCGGCGATCACCTCGCCGGCGACAATGGTGGCGACATAGCCATCGGCGGTCTGGTCCAGTCGACGGCCACCGGCAGGCAGGTCGTAGGTGATCACCGGCTTGTGGATCCGCAACGCCGAGTGGTCGATCACGTTGAGGTCGGCCTTGTAGCCCACCGCGATGCGGCCGCGGTCGGCGAGCCCGGCAACTCGGGCCGGCACCGAGGTGAGCCGGCGGACGGCGTCGGGCACCTCGAAGCGGCCGGACTTGCGGTCGCGCGCCCAGTGCGTCAAGAAGTACGTCGAATAGCTTGCGTCGCAGATCATTCCGTAGTGCGCCCCGCCGTCGCCCAGGCCGAGCACCACGTCGTCGCGATGCAGTAGGTCGCCGACGGTGTCCAGCGACTTGTTCTGCAGGTTGCTGGTCGCGACCAGCAGCATGGCGCGCCCCTCGTCGTCGAGGAGCCGGTCGTAGGCCTCTTCCATTGGGTCGATGCCCTGGGCTCGGGCCCGCGCGCCGATGCTGTCGGCGGGGTCGGGCTCGTAGTTGGGGTTGTCGTCCAACGGGAAGATCCAGTCCCACATCTGCGCCACGTAGAGGATGGGGTGCCCGACGCCGGGCTTGTCGGCGAGGATCCGGGCCCTGACTTCGGGCTTACGCATCTCGGCGACGCGCTCGGCCAGCGGCAGATGCGCGATCGCCTGGTAGCTGGGATACAGCACGAACGGGTTGGCGGTCAGCTGCAACCCGATGATCAGCCCGATCGGACGCGGCAGCAGCTGCGCGGTGAATTGTGGGTCATCGGCGCCTGTCCTTCCATTGGCTTTCTCGATCATCGTGATGGCGTCCGGCCAGGTCGGGTCGCCGGCGTTGCCGACGACGAGGGTGAACGTGACTGGCAGCCCGACGTCTTCGGCCACGTCGAACACCGTCTGCAGCACCGGCTGGTAGCCGCCCGCCGGAATGTCGGGGACGAACTGCAACAGCCCGCCGCCGCCGTCGACCACACCGCGGGCGATCTCCTCGATCTCCTCACGAGCCGCGTCGTAGCTCGGGATCGGCGAACCGCTCTCGGTTTTGTGGATGGTCAACCGCGACGACGCGAAACCGAGCGCACCAACCTCGATGGCCTCCTTGGCCAGCTCGCGCATCTTGGCCAGGTCCTCGGCGGTGGCCGGTTCTCGGTTGGCGCCGCGCTGGCCCATCACGTAGACCCGCAGCGGCGAGTGCGGGAGGTAGGCGGCCACGTCGATGTCCCGCCTGCCCGCCTCCAGGGCGTCCATGTACTGCGGGAAGGTCTCCCAGTTCCACGGCAGGCCGTCGGTCATCACCACACCGGGGATGTCCTCGACGCCGGCCATCACGTCGACCAGCACGTCGTGGTCCTCCTGGCGGCACGGTGCGAAGCCGACCCCGCAATTGCCCATCACCACAGTGGTCACCCCGTGCGCCGACGACGGCGTCAACCGCTCCGACCAGATCGACTGGCCGTCGTAGTGCGTGTGCAGGTCGACAAAGCCGGGCGTGACCAACAGCCCGGTCGCGTCGACTTCGCGCTTTGCGCCGCTGCCGTTCACCGACCCGACCGCGGCGATCGCTCCGTCCCGAACGGCGACGTCACCGACGAACGGCTCACCGCCCAGCCCGTCGACGATGGTGCCGTTGCGGATGATCAGGTCGTAGGTCATCTAATGAATCTACGACCGGGAGGGTGGCAGATGCCAGGATCAGTTCGCCCGTCCGCGCGTAGGGTCGGCGGTATGGCTGACTCCGCGATTCGAGAGTTGTTGCGCGACGCGTTCACTCGGCTGATCGAGCACGTCGACGAGCTGACCGACGGCCTGACCGACGGCCAGGCCACCTACCGGCCGACTCCGGATGCCAACAGCATCGCCTGGCTGATCTGGCATAGCGCACGGGTGCAGGACGCCCAGCTCGCGCCGATCGCCGGCGTCGATCAGGTATGGCAATCCGGCGGATGGGTGGACCGGTTCGCTCTCGACCTGCCGCGCGACGACACCGGCTACGGGCACAGCCCGGCGGAGGTGGCCAAAGTGCAGGCGCCGGCCGAGTTGCTGGCCGGCTACTACCACGCCGTGCACACGCTGACGCTGGACTTCGTTGCGGGCGTCACCGCGGCGGACTTGGAGCGGGTCGTCGACCGCAACTGGGACCCGCCGGTGACGGCCAGCGCTCGCATCGTCAGCATCGTCGACGACTGCGCCCAGCACCTCGGCCAAGCGGCGTATCTGCGCGGCATTGCCCCCTAAGGCCCCCTAAGGCCCCCTAAGGCTTCCCGGCGCCGGGCGACGGGGCCGGGAAGGCGACGATCTGACCGGTCGGCTCCGAGGGTGGCTGCGTGCCGCTCCACTCCTGGCACACGACATAGAGCTGTGGCTGCTGATCGCCGCGGCTGAGGATGCAGGCGAAGGCGCCGCGATCGAGTTCGACCGTGTCAAGGAGCTCGCCGCCTTCGCGCACCCGGACGCAGTGCCGGTTTCCGACGTCGGCGTACCAGACGGCCCCGTCGGCGTCGAGGCAGATGCCGTCGGGGTGGTCTTCTCCCAGCTCCGCCCACGTCCGCCGTCTTGTCAGGTCGCCGGTGTGACCGATGTCGTAGGCCGTGAGCCGATTGCCATAGGACTCGGCCACGATCAGCGTCTTTCCGTCGGCGGTGATCGCCATGCCATTGGGGAAGGCCAGATCGTCTGCGACCACACGGACTGCGCCGGCCGGCGTGGCGAGCACTATTAGTCCAGGTGCCGGCTCCCCACCGGGGAAGTCGAAGCCGATGGTGTTGACGTAAGCGTTGCCCCGCGCGTCGACCACGATGTCATTCCACGGTTTATCCGAGATGGGTGACAGGTCGGCATGGGCAACGGTCGAGCCGTCGAGTTCGCGACGAAGTAGGCGCCGCCGGGCCGAATCCACCACGAGTAACCGCCCGTCGGGCAAAAAGTCGATGCACATCGGAAACGACTCGACGCTGACGACGACCTTGTGGCCACCTTGCGGATCGAGGGCGATCACCTGATGCGCGCCCCAATCGGAGAACCAGACCCACCCGTCGTGCCAGCGGGGCGATTCACCGAACGTGATTCCCTCCATCAAAACCGTCACAGAGGCAAGACTGCCCGCCCGGGTGAAACTCATCGGCGGGACGACAACTTGACACCTGTCGAACCCGTGCGACCCACGTCACACTGACGCGTCTACGATGACGCTTATGACCGCCATCAAGCCTCCCGAGACCGCGTCCAGCACCGCCGAGTTCTCCGGCACCGGCACGATCCACAACCCCGCCACCGGAGCTGTCGCCGGGCAGGTGCAGTGGACCGACGCCGCCGACGTAGCGACGATTGCCGCCCAGTTGCGCACGACTCAGCGCGAATGGGAGCAGCGCGGGCCCGACGGACGGGCCAAAGCGCTGGCCCGCTTCGCGGTGTGGCTGAGGGATCACCGCGGCGAGATCGAAGAGCTGCTGATCAAAGAGACCGGCAAGTCGGCGGTCGACGCGGCACAAGAAGTGCCGCTGCTGATCATGATCCTGTCGTACTACATCAAGACGATGGCCAAGGCGCTCGAGCCGGAGAAGCGACCAGCGGCGCTGCCGTTCATGGCGATCAAAAAGGTCACGGTGCACTACCGGCCGCGGCCCGTCGTCGGCATCATCGCGCCGTGGAATTATCCGGTGGCCAACGCCTTGATGGACGGCATCGGTGCGCTGGCGGCGGGTTGTTCGGTGCTGCTCAAGCCGTCCGAGCGGACCCCGCTGACTGCCGAAGTGCTGCGCCGCGGCTGGCTGGAGTCCGGTGCGCCCGACGTGTTCGCGGTGGTCCAGGGAGCTCGCGCCGTCTCCGAGGCGGTCATCGACAACGCCGATTACATCCAGTTCACCGGTTCGTGCGCCACCGGCAGCAAAGTCATGGAGCGCGCCGCGCGACGGTTGACGCCGGTCAGCTTGGAGCTGGGCGGCAAAGACCCGATGCTCGTTCTCGAAGACGCCGACGTCGATCTCGCCGCGCACGCCGCGGTGTGGGGAGCGATGTTCAACGCCGGGCAGACCTGCGTCTCGGTGGAACGGGTCTACGTGCACGAGCAGGTCTACGACCAATTCGTCGACGCCGTGGTGCGCGACGTGCAGGCATTGCAAGTCGGTGCGGGCGAGGGCAACAACTTCGGGGCGATGATCGACGAGCAGCAGCTCGCGGTCACCGAACGCCATGTTCGCGAGGCGGTTGCGGCCGGCGCCCGCGCACTGACCGGTGGCCGGCGCACGGACACCTCGGGCAGCTTCTACCCGCCCACCGTGCTGGTCGACGTCGACCACTCGATGGCATGTATGACCGAGGAAACCTTCGGCCCGACGCTGCCGATCATGAAGGTCGATTCGGTCACCGAAGCGGTCCGGCTGGCCAACGACAGCGAATACGGGCTGAGCGCGTCGGTGTTCTCCGAAGACATTGATCGGGCCAAAGACGTTGCCCTGCAGTTAGATTGCGGAGCGGTGAACATCAACGACGTGATCACCAACTTGATGTGTACGACGGCGCCGATGGGTGGCTGGAAGACGTCAGGCATCGGCGCGCGTTTCGGCGGCGCCGACGGACTGCGCAAGTTCTGCCGGGTCGAGACGGTAGTGACGCCGCGCACCAACGTCGGCGCGGGCGGTAATTACTACCACAACTCGCTCAAAGCGCTGCAGCGGATGAACAAGCTGATGACCCGGATGGCGCTGTCGCGTCCGCGTCGCACCGCGAAGTAGTGCGATTCGGACTCACCGCACTGCTGTGGCTGTGCACCACGATTGCGCTGGCTGCTGCCGTCCCGACGGTGTGGACGCAGACTCACGTCGTCGACGTCGACGGTTACACGGCGATGGCACATCAGGCGGCGGGGGATAAAGCGTTGCAGGCGGCGGTGGCAGCCGAACTCGCCACCAGGGCAACGGTGTTGATCAACAAGAGCAGCCACCACGTCGACTCCGCGCACGTGCACGCCGTGGCGGCCGGCTACACCGCCGGGCCCGATTTTGCGGCGCAGTTCGCCGACGCCAACCGGCTGGCGCACGACTGGATGTTCACCGGGGCCCACACCCAGTCCGAGGGTGACCAGTGGGTTGTCGACCTGGCGGGCATGCTCAAGGACACCGCGTTCGAGCAACTGCTGGCCAGTTACAACGTGAAGGTGCCCGACACGGTCCGGGTCCCGGTGACCGTGTCGACGCCGAAGGTGTTGCGCCCAGGTGAGTTACGGCCGCTGGCCACCTGGGGTCAGTGGGCGAGCATCGGCGTGGTCGCGTTGACCGGCGTCTTCGCCCTGCTGACCTTCGCCGCGGCGCGCAGCCGTGGTAGGGCCCTGGCCGGCCTCGGAATCTGCGCGCTGCTGGTCGGGGCTGCGGGGTGGATTGCTATCGAGCTGGCTCGATCCCCACTCAACAACACGCTGAACAACACCACCGGCGGTGTTCGCGGGATCGCCGATGTCATGGTCGGCCGGGCCCAGAGCAGCCTGCATGACTGGCTGGACGTGACGCTGGCTGCCGGCGGCGCGCTGGTGTTGCTCGGCGTGCTAGCTGCCGGCCTGGGCAGCCTGCGGCACCGCTGAAAGATGCTCGGCCAGTAGGGTATCCAGCTTCTGGTTGGCCGAACGCAGCCCCGTCGCGATCATGCTGAACACCTTGTCGCGCTTGTTCTGCGGCATGCCCATCAGCGGTGCGTACATGTGCCGCATCAGGTCCAACCGCGCCTCACACAGCCAGTCCATCAGCCCCGGGTCGGAAAACCAGCTGATCTGGTTACGGTGCTCGGCGAGGGTTGTGGTCAGCCAGTCGATGTCGGTGTTCGGGTGCGGCACCGGCTGGCACAACCGATTTCGCGTCTCGTCATCGGGGTAGGCGGCTTCGACGTGGGCGATCAGGCCCGAGCTGAACACCTGCTGGCAGCCCCGCACGCTCTGCAAGGTAATCCGGCCGCCGTCGAAGACCGTTGCCGGCGGGCGCTTTTCCAGGCCATCGGCACTGCAATCGACGTACAACGCTGAGCTGTCGACGGCGACTTCACCGCCATCGAGCACCACCTTGCCGGGTTCGATGCGCTGCACGCGTCCCATCCGCACGATGTCGCTGACCCGTCGCAGCTGCTCCAGCTCGGTCTTGGTCACGTTCGCACAGCGATACATCGTCGGCTGCACCGCCGAATCCAGGCGCAGCAGGTTGCCACACTCTTCCAGGCGCTCGAAGAGATCGGCCACATCGGTGGCCGCATCGATGGCGACCAGCCGCTGGGCGAAGCCGGCCTGGAACCGCTCCAGGAATTGCGCGCCGGGCTGGATGTTGGCCCGATCCATCAGCCACGAATCGCGCGGCATGATCCAGGTCAGCCGCTCAGCCGGAATACCGTTGCGCAGCAACCACAAGCATGCGTCGATACCCGTCTTGCCGGCGCCGACGATGACGAAGCGCTCGCGGCCGACCGCGAACGCCGGCAGGTCGTTGGGCGGCACGCAGTCGACCCCGGCGGCGACGTCATAAGCCGGTGGGCGCATCGACGGCACCGTGGTCTGCAGGTATGTCGCGTCGACGATCCGTTTGCGAACGTTGACGGTGTGGTCGCCGCCGGCCAGCGCGCGGAAACGGCCGTCGCCCAGATACTCGGCCATCGGGAAGTAGGACACCTGCCCGCTGGGCAGCAGATCCTGGTGCATCACCTTCTCGAAGTAGGCGCAGATCTCACCGACGGTGGCCAGCTCGTAGAGCCCTTCGTTCCAGCCGAGTCGGTCGATGGTGTCGCTGCCCAGCCCGCGGGAGTTGACGCCGTAGTACGCCGACGGCTGGTGCAGGCGAACGAACGGATATGCGCGATTCCAGTGGCCGCCCGGCGAATGCCCGCGATCGACGATCACTACCTGCGCGTCGGTCTCGCTCACCAACGTGTCGGTGAACGCCATTCCCATCGCGCCGGCACCGACGACCAGGTAATCCGTGTCAATCGTTGTCACGCCAGTTCCCCCTTGCTGGCAAAGGTAGCGGATCCCCGAACTCGCCCCTAGGTCAGTGGCAGCTTCGCAAGGATCGTTCCGGTCGGTTGCGGTGACCCGTCGCCGGGTTCGACCGTGAACGCCAACACGCTGGAGTTTTGCAAGCTGGTGAAGGTGTGGGTGGTCGACGGCGTGACGGCTGCGGTGTTCATCGTGCCCGCCGACGACGGGCCCTTGTCGCCGATCAACCACATCTGATACACGGTGCCCTGTGCCGGGGGCGGGACGTTATTCATCAGCAGCACAGCACCATTGCGGTCGCGGGAGAACATCACGGTCGCCGTGCCGCCGGCGATGGGGGTCGACGTCGATCGCACGTCAGGCGCGGCCATGATCTGATCGGCCATTGTCGGTTTCGGCAATGGCCGTAGCGCGATTCCCGCACCGAAGCCGGCCAGCGCCACGAGAATTGCTGCTGCTACTGCAAGTATCGCCGTGCGCCAGCGAGGTCGGGCTGCGCTATCGCGCTGGATGGCGGCGAGCAGCGCGGCGCGTAGGTGCTCCGGCGGTTCGGTTGCGGTCGCCGCCGATACCATCGCCATCGTCTCGCGTACGGCGCGCACCTCGTCGGCGAAGGCTGCGGCCAGCGCGCCCGGAGCCGTCGCCAGTTGCCGGTCAATCGAGACGCGTTCGCCCGGCGAGAGGGCGTTCAGCGCGTAGGGCGTGGCCAGCTCGAGCAGGTTGAATCCGGTGGGCTCGGTCATGACACCCCCAGGCAGCCGCGTAGTCCGCGCAATGCGTCCCGCATCCGCGATTTGATCGTCGACAGGTTGGCCGACAACCGCTGGGAGACTTCGGCGTATGTCAGCCCGCCGTAGTAAGCCAAGTCGATGCACTGGCGTTGGACATCGGTCAGCGAGTCCAGACACGCCGCCACCCGGCGGCGCTCGTCGGCGGCGATCGCCCAGTCGGCGACCAGATCGCCGGGGCGATCGACCGTCGCCGCGCCGTACCGTGACTCGCGTTGCCCGGCGGATTGTTCGGCCCGGACCCGGTCGACGGCACGGCGGTGCGCCATGGTCATCAGCCAGGACAGCGCCGATCCCTTCGCCGGGTCGTAGGCCTCGGCGTTCCGCCAGACCTCGAGGTAGACCTCCTGAGTGGTTTCCTCGCTATAGCCGGCATCACGCAGCACGCGGGTGATCAACCCATAGACCCGGGACCTGGTGCGGTCGTAGAGCGCGGCGAACGCGTCGGTGTCGCGACGCGCTACCTGACGCAGCAATGCGTCCAGGTCGCTGGCGTGCCGTGGTTCGGTCATCGTCCGGTAGCCTATCGGCTCTGCAACGGTGGTCGTCATGTTCGGCCCGATCTCGGTGGGCGTGGCGTGCCGGCACACCGGCCGCCGCCGATTCGTGGGTCCTCGCCGTGCCCCCCGGATCGGCGCTAGAGGTACCCGCTGAGGCGGCCACGCCAGACCCGATACCACGGCGCCCTCGGCGATCATGGTGCGGCTTGGTTCACGAACGCCCACTGGTAGACGTTCAGGCTGCCCGACCGGAACCCGGCCTCGCGGCCAGCCAGGTGAAGCTCCCACATACGGGCAAAGGTGGGATCGAAGCCGACGTGCTCCAACGTCTTTCGGCGCTGCATGAACCGCTCTCGCCACAGTCGCAGAGTTTCCCCGTAGTGCTCGCGCAGGGCGAACGTGTCGACCAGCCGTAACCCGCTATGGCGGTGGGTGATCTCGATGAGAGCCTTGGCCGAGGGGATCACACCGCCCGGAAAGATGTACTTCTGGGTCCACGTCCGCTTGTCACGGGTGGCCAGCATGTGCGCATGGGGTCTCGTGATCGACTGGATCACCACGTTGCCGCCGGGTTTGACCAGCCGCCCGATGGTGCGCACGAAATGCGGCCATGACCGATGCCCGACAGCTTCGATCATCTCGACCGAAATCACGGCGTCGTAGCTTCCTGCGACGTCGCGGTAATCGCCCACCTCGATGCGCACCCGATCGGATTGGCCTGCCGCGACCGCACGTTGACGCGCCAAGAAACCCTGGCGCTCTGACGGGGTGACGGAATGCACCTCGGCGCCGCGCGCGGCTGCACGAATAGACAGCTCGCCCCAGCCGGTACCGAGTTCCAGCAACCGCGTGCCAGGCCCCACCGCGGCAGCATCCAGCAGAAGGTCGATTTTGGCCCGCTGCCCCTCTGCCAGGTCGTCCCACAAAGCGGGTACGCGACCGAACACGGCACTCGAGTACGTCATGGTCTCGTCGAGAAACTCGACGAACAGATCGTTGGACACGTCGTCGTAGTGCGCGGCGATATTGCGCCGAACCTGTTCCCGGCTCCCAAGCGGCGACTGGGGTTGCGCGGCAAGCACAATCGGTTTCAGCCAACGCAACCCGACCGGGACCATCTGGCGCAGCGCCGGTGCCAGCACGGTCAGCAGCCCGACAATATCGGTCGACTCCCATTCGCCTGCCATGTAGGACTCGCCGAAGCCGATCAGGCCGTGGCGTCCCATCCGGCGGACCAACCGGTCCGGCTCGTTGACGATCAAGGCCGGCGCTGTGGTGTCGCCGGCGCCGACCACGGTGCCGTCGGGGTAGACCAGGCGCATCGGCAGTGCGGCGACGGCTCGGCGGAGCAGCCGGTCGGCCACGACCGCCGATGCGGCGGCAAGCGGCCCGGTGGGCACCGTGAAAATCTCCGGCCAACAGTCAGATTCGGCCCGCGGACGGCGGATGCGGTCGGCCGTCAGGGCCGGGCGGTCGAATTCAATGGCCGACCGGTCGTCGACGACTGACAGATGACTTTGTTCATGCACACCAGGTATTCGGAGCGGACCGCCCCGCGGATGACGCCACAACGAGCGATGCGCCATACCCATCCGCCGCCCGGATC
>JAVHWH010000335.1:0-9968 GCA_032159915.1 Mycobacterium sp. | reverse complement strand
TCGGTGATGTCCCAGCTGTCGCCGTCAGTGCGTGTCATGATCGTTGCCCATCTCGCTTCCGCGGCAGTGCTGAGTAGAACGACCACGCTGTCGGACACGACCAGGCTAGTGAAAATTCGCAATCCCTGCTGATTGCGTGGTCGCGGGGTCACGGTGGACCGCGACTACCAAGACTGCCCGTTTGCGGTCTTGAAGAAACGACCACGTTGTTTCCGGATTTCGGTTCGCGGGTAAGTCATGCAGGTTGGTCCTCGGGAGGGAGCGGCCGGGATGGGCGGTAGCACATGGTCGACCTCGGGTGTCCCAAGCGCATGCAGTTCGGGCCATGCGGGGGCGTGCGACCGGACGGCCAGTGCGAGATGCGTTCCGGACCGTGCAGTTTCCCCGATCTCGTGCCATGGCCCTACACCGCGGCGCAGGTTGCGCCGGTGCCGGCGCCCCTGATCCTCACCGACTTCAGCTGCGCACCCTTCGACGCCGCGGACGTCGCCTCGACCGCTGCCACGTTGGCGCCCAGTTGTGATGCCGTGCTGGTCGGCGAGCATCAGAACCGCCCAGATTTTCCGCCGACGGTGATGAGTCGATTACTGCTCGAGCAAGGGGTGCAGCCATGGATAACGTTGTCCTGCCGTGACCGCAACCGCATTGTCCTGGAACAGGAGTTGCGTGGTCTGCGCTTCAACGGGGCAACGACGGTGTTCTGCGTGACCGGCGACGGTCGCGGTTACGACGTGCGCGCTGACGTCACCCAGACCTTCGACCTCGACGGTCCACGGCTGGTCGCACTCGCCGCCTCCCTGGACATGATTGCCGCTGTTCCGGAGACGCCGACCGCGCCACCGGTGCATGCCCGCGCGGCTCGGCTGGTGGAGAAGCAGCGGGCCGGTGCCAGTGTGGCTGTTCTCAACCACGTTTCGTCCGCGGCGGCGTTGTCTGCCTTTATGGGCGACGCGCGTTCAGCCGGACTCCGCATCCCGGTGCTGGCCGCGGTAGCGATCTTCACCGACGTGATATCGGCTGCGGTATTGCAGGGCCTGCCCGGGCTGGAGCTGGAGCCCGCACTGGTCGACGAAGTCGTCAACGCGCCCGACCCGGTCGAGGCTGGAATCGAGGCAGCAGTAGCCGAGGCCCGAGAACTGTTGGAGATTAAAGGTATTGACGGAGTGAACCTGTCGGGGTTGGCGTCGGCATCGGGCACGCGTCGAGGCGCGGAAATCAAGGCCGAGGTCGGCGCCCGGATTCGAGCGGAGCATGCGACATGAGCGAGTCAGAATCAGCGGCGGCGGAGTTCGACACTTTGGCCGAATGGACCGCTGGTGTGGCGAAGGATCTGGGTCAGGATTTCTACATCCCGGCAGGGTGCCGCGGTAGTGGCAGCCCGGCGGTGCTGGACTGGCTCATCGAGCAGTTGGATATCAACACAAATGAGGCGTTGCTGGACTGCGGCGCCGGCGTGGGAGGACCGGCCGCCTATGCAGCCGCTCAACGCGACGTCCGTCCGGTGCTTGTGGAGCCGCAGGCCGGCGGGTGCCGCGCGGCGCGAACGCTGTTCGAATTTCCGGTGATACGCGCTGACGCATCGGCATTGCCCTTCGCCGACGGCACCTTTGATGCGGCCTGGGCATTGGGCGTGCTGTGCACCACCCAAGCGCAGCTGCAACTACTCGATGAGTTGCGCAGGGTGGTGCGACCGCCGGGCCGCATCGGGTTGCTGGTCCTGGTGGCCGGCGAACCGTCTCCGGCGGGTGAGCCCGATGACAGCTTCTTCCCGACGGAGGGGTCGCTGCGAGAGCTGCTGCAGCGCGCGGGTTTACACATCGCCGCATGGCGCAGCGCCGCCGACATCTGGAGTCCTCCTGCGCAATGGCAGGAGCGGGTGGACGCCTTCGACTCCGAGCTAGAAGCCCGATACGGTGACGAGGACGCGTGGCAGCTGGCCGAACAGCAATCCGATCGGATCGCCAGGTTGCTGAAAGACTCCACGATTGTGCCGCACATGGTTTCGCTGCGACACGACGCTGCCGGCTAGCGTTCAGCCGCGAAGGCCCGCAGGTTGGCCAACTGTGCGGGATCCAGCGAAGGCCGCACATTTTCGCGTGCCGCCGCGACGTCGGCTGCAGTGATCTCGGCCGCATCGATGGAGCGCCGCATCGCGGTGAGCGCGGCCTCGCGGAGAAGCGCCACACAGTCGGCGGCGCTGTACCCGTCCAGATCGGCTGCCAACGCGTCCAGATCCACATCGCGCAGTGGAATCGACTTTCCGGCGGTGCGCAGAATGTCCACTCGCGCTTGGGCGTCCGGCGGCTCAACGAACACCAGCTTTTCGAGCCGGCCCGGCCGAAGCAGGCCCGGGTCGATCAGGTCTGGCCGGTTGGTGGCGCCAACCACCACAACGTCGTTCATCGGTTCGATGCCGTCGAGTTCGGTGAGCAGCGCCGCCACCACCCGATCGGTCACACCGGAGTCGAAGCTCTGCCCGCGCCGCGGGGTCAACGCGTCGATCTCGTCGAGGAAGACCAGCGACGGCGCCGAGTCACGGGCACGGCCGAACAGCTCGCGCACTGCTCTTTCTGACGAGCCGACCCATTTGTCCATCAGCTCCGAGCCTTTGACGGCGTGCACCGAAAGCCGGCCCGTGCTGGCCAGCGCGCGCACCACGAACGTCTTACCGCAGCCCGGCGGGCCGTACAGCAGTACACCGCGCGGTGGTTGCACACCGAGCCGGGCGAAGGTGTCAGGATGCTGCAGCGGCCACAGCACTGCCTCGGTCAAGGCTTGTTTGGTTTCTACCATGTCGCCGACGTCGTCGAGGGTGATGGAGCCGACCGAGACCTCCATCGTGGCGGAACGCGACAGCGGCCGGATCACGGTGAGCGCGCCGAGCAGGTCGTCCTGGGTGAGTTTCGGCGCGCTGCCGTCCGCGCTGGCGCGCGCCGCCGCGCGCAGGGCCGCCTCGCGCACCAGCGCAGCCAGATCGGCGACGACGAAACCTGGTGTCCGGTCCGCGATCTCGCCTAATTCGAGATCATCGGTAGGCGCCGATTTCAGCAGGCTTTGCAACAGCGCAATACGGGTCGGCGCATCCGGCAGGCTGAGCACGAGTTCGCGGTCACACAGGTCCGGGGCCCGCAATCGTCGGTCGAGATTTTCCGGGACGGCCGAGGTGACGATCACCGCCACGCCCGCGGCAGCGACGGCCTTACGCAGCTCGGCCAGAATCAGCGTCGCGACGGGTTCGGCGGTGGCTGGCAGCAGTGCGTCGATGTCGGCGACCAGTAGCACTCCGCCGCCGTCGCGGGCTTTCGACGCGGCCGCGACCACCCGCTGCAGGCGGTCGTCGGCGGCCAGGGCACCGGCCTCGGGGCTGTCCAGCTCGATCAGCCGTCGACTGGCGCATACCGCCCGGACCAGCGTCGTCTTGCCGACGCCGGCGGGGCCTGACACCAGAACGCCCAAATTGGTTGTGGCGCCCAATGTTTGCAGCAAGTGCGGTTCGTCGAGCGCAAGCTTGAGCCACTCGGTCAACTTGGCGGCCTGCGCGCCGACGCCCGTGAGGTCGCTCACCGTGAGCGCCGGCGCTTTGGCTACCACCGGCTCTGGCGCCGCTGGCTTGGCTTGTTCGGCGGCGATCCCGTTGCCCCAGGTGACCAACGAATTCGGCTGAACACTTACCGGTCCGGGAGGGTCGACGCCGGTCACGGTCAACAGCTCCGACGTCCAACTGATGCCCACCGCGGAGGCCAGCAGTGCGGCAGCCTCCCTGGCGCCGGGGCGAGCCGAGGTGCCCGGCCCTAGATCCCGCGGCAACAGCGACACCGCGTCGCCGACGGTTAACACCTTGCCCAGCAGTGCTTGTCGTAACGTGGCGGACGGAACCGACTGGGTGGTCATCGCGGAACCGCTCAGCGTCACCGACCGCGCGCCGTACACGGTGGCGGCGACCACGATGACCGCTGTGTCCTCGCTCAGTCCGGCGTTGGACAGCGTCACGTCGTCCAGCAGCACCGTGCCGATCGGCGTCTGCGGCCCGGCCATGCCGGCCACCGCCGTCGTGGTCCGCGCGCCGGTGATCGACACGGCATCCCACTCCCGGATCCCCAGTGCAGCAATAGCGTTTGGGTGTAATCGAATAACACCGCGGCGGGAGTCGACGGCAGAGGTGTTCAGCCGAGCGGTCAGAGTCAGCTGAGGCGGAGAGGTCATGTCCGGCCGGTCGGCCGGCGTAGCCCGAGTCGGGCCACCGACCGGCGGCGGCTGGGCTGTGCCCGGCGGATCGCGCGCCGGGTGGCTCGTCGCTGCTTTGGTTTCTCACCCCACGCCTCGGGGTGTGCGGCCAGCCAGTGATGACTGCGCACCGAGAACGGGATGTAGCAGAGGTAGGCGGCGACGACCACCATGATCAAAATGTAGGGGAACAGGAACGCGGCCGCGGCCACGATGGTCAGCCCGGCCAGCAGCACGGCGGCCAGGTTCGGTGGCACCGAGATGGCATGCATCTTGCGCATCGGTAACCTGCTGACCAGCAGCATGGAGCAGGCGACTATCCAGGTGCAGACGAACCACGGCGACGTCCACCAGCCCGCACCGAACTGCAGTCGGGCGGCCAGCGGGCCGAGCGCACAGATCGCGCCGGCCGGTGCCGGCACACCGACGAAGAACTCCCGAGCGAACGACGGCTGGCTGACATCGTCGAGTAAGGCGTTGAACCTGGCCAGCCGCAACACGATTGACACCGCGTACAGCATCACCACCACCCAGCCTGCCGGCTGCCCGGGCAGCATCGACACATACAGCACGACCGCGGGGGCCACCCCGAAGTTCACCGCGTCGGCCAGTGAATCGATCTCCTCACCCATCCGCGACTCGGCGTCCAGGGCGCGGGCCACCCGGCCGTCGAGCCCGTCGAGGATCGCTGCCGCGGCGATCAGCGCGATCGCCACGTGCGGTTGGCCTTCCAGCGCGAACCGGATGGACGTCAGACCGGCGCAGATCGCGAGCACGCTCATCGAGCTGGGCAGAATGCGCAGCGGAGCGACCCGCTTGCCGCGCGGCTTAGTAGTCAGAGCCGCTCCTCCTCATCACAGTGCTCTGCATCGTCGCCGGCTCGGTAATCAGAGCCGCTCCTCCTCATCGCGCCGCTCATTAATCACGGCAGCTCGGCCAGCACGGTCTCACCGGCAACCGCGCGCTGGCCCAGGCTGACCGACACTTGGGCGCCGGCGGGCAGGTAGGTGTCCAGCCGCGAGCCGAACCGGATCAGGCCGTAGGTGTCCCCGATCGACAGTTTGTCGCCCACCCGGACGTTGCAGACGATCCGGCGGGCCACCAGACCGGCGATCTGAACCGCGACGATGTCGACCCCGTCCGCGGTTCGGATCCGCACGCTGTTGCGTTCGTTGCTGTCGCTGGCAACCGGAAGATCGGCGGAGCCGAACAGGCCGGGCCGGTGCTGCACGGCGATCACTTCGCCGCTTACCGGGGCCCGCTGCACGTGGGCGTCGAACACCGACAGGAAGATGCTGACCCGGGGGAGCTTCGCGTCGCCCATTCCCAACTCGGGCGGCGGGGAGGCCGACTCGATCAGGCACACCTGGCCGTCGGCCGGTGCCACTACGACCCCAGGCCGGGTGGGAGGCACCCGGGTCGGGTGCCGGAAGAACCCGGCGCAGGCACCGGCGGCCAGCAGCCCGGCTCTACGCAGCCAGCGCGATCGGCGACCGACCAGGGCTAATCCCAGGCCGGCGGACACGAACGGCAGGCCGGCTGGATGCACGGGTGGAACGGTCTTGCGCAGCAGCGACAGCACGTGCTGCGGACTGATCGTCGGATTCTCGGCTGTCGTGCGGGGACGTCGTGCCACGCGGTCATCTTAGAAGCACCGCGACGGCTGTCAGACCGGATACGTGACGCCGGTCAGTTCCTCCGAGACCGTCCACAGCCGGCGCTGCAGGTCTTCATCGTGCGACTGCGCACTCGACGACACCAGCTTCGGGTGGCCGCGCTGCTCGCCGAGACCGTCGGGCCCGTAGTACTGGCCGCCCTGGACATCGGGATCGGTAGCGGCCCGCAGCGTGGGCAGCGATCCCATCGCCGCGCCCTGAAAGAGCAGCGGGGCCACCAGAGCGGACAGCGGTTTGATCAGCGCCGGCGCGTTGCGTCCCAGCTCGGTGCTGGACGCGCCGGGGTGGGCGGCAACGGCGATGGTGTTCTTGTGCTGGTCGGCCAGTCGGCGCTGTAACTCGTAGGTGAACAGCAGGTTGGCCAGCTTGGACTGCCCGTAAGCGGCATAGCGGTTATAGCTGTGTTCCCACTGCAGATCGTCGAAGTGGATCGCGGCGCGAAGCCGATGGCCGGTGCTGCTGACCGTAACCACCCGCGAACCCCGCACCGGCAGCATGTTGTCCAGCAGCAGCCCGGTCAGGGCGAAGTGGCCCAGATGGTTGGTGCCGAATTGCATTTCGAAGCCGTCGTCGGTGAGCTGCTTGGGCGTCCACATCACCCCGGCGTTGTTGATCAGCAGGTCGATCCGCGGATAGGCCTTTCGCAGCGATGCCGCGGCGGCCCGCACCGAGGCCAGCGAGCTGAGGTCCAGTTGGGTCAACGTGACGTCGGCGTCGGCATGGGCGGCGACGATGCGCGCCAGCGCGAGATTCCCCTTCTCCAGGTTGCGCACCGCCAACACCACGTGGGCGCCGGTCTGGGCCAGGGCAGCGGCGGTGTGGTAGCCCAGGCCCGTGTTTGCGCCGGTCACAATGGCCACCCGGCCACTCTGGTCGGGTATGTCGCCGGTGGTCCATTTGCCGTCGAAGCTCATCGGAGCAAACGATACCCATCCGAGCTGCGGTGTCGCCGTGTCGGTGCAACTCGCCCCGGTGTGGGTGGCAGTCTCTTTAGGCATGGACAACCGCACGCTGGGCCCGGTCGCGGGCATGGTCGATCCCGCACGGCGGCCGAGCCGGCGCGCGCCGCTGCGGTGGGCGGTCGGCGGTATCTTCCCGTGGCTGCTGCTGGCTGCAGGGCAGCTCGCGTGGCTCGGATTCGACAAGCGAATGCCGTGGCTGCACAGCTTGATCGGCGTCGTGACCGTGCTCGGTGTGGTCGTTGCGACGGCTGTCGTTCCGGTGTGGCGCTACCGGGTGCACCGGTGGGAACTCGGGCCGCAGGCGGTCTACACCCGCACCGGATGGCTGGTTCAGGAACGGCGCATCGCGCCGATCTCGCGAGTGCAGACCGTCGACACCTACCGCGGCCCGCTGGACCGGGTGTTCGGGCTGGCCAATGTCACCGTGACGACGGCTTCATCGGCCGGCGCGGTGCATATCGTCGCGCTCGACGTCGACGTGGCCGACCAGCTCGTCGCACAGCTGACCGACATCGCGGCGATCGGCGCCGAGGATGCAACGTGACCACTGGGTCTGACCGGGGCGAAATCGGTTGGCAGCGGCTGAGTCCCAGGATGCTGTTGGTTCATCCGGTGTACGAACTGCTGCGCGAGCTGCCGTTCCTGATCGGTGCCATCGTGCTGGGGACCACCACCGGGAATCAGTCCTGGACCGCGGCGGTGCTGGCATACACGGTCGTGATCGGCGTCGCGCGCTGGGTCACCACCAGCTACCGCATCGATGCCGACCCGCAATCGGGCCAGCTGCAGCTACGGACCGGCCTGTTGCAGCGCAAAGTATTATCGTTGCCGCTCAGCAGGATTCGCTCGGTGCAGAGCGACGCGCGGTTGCTGCACCAGGTGATGGGCCTGGCGGTGGTACGGGTGAGTACTGGGCAAGAAGCGAAGGGCGAAAGCGGTTCGGGCGCTTTCGAGCTCAATGCTGTCGCGGCCGGTGAAGTTCCACGGCTGAGAGCAATACTGCTGACCGACGCGACGCAGCAGGGCGACGCCACGGTTGCGGAGCCGTCGCCGGCGGGAGCGGTACTGGCCCGCTGGCAGCCGGCGTGGTTGCGGTACTCGCCGCTGAGCGTGTCGGGGCTGCTGTCGCTGGTCGCCGCGGCCGGGGTGGTCTACGAAAGCGGATTCGCTGGGCCGCTGCAGAATTCACGAATCGTCAAGTCGGTGCTCGACGCCGCCGAACGGTTGGGGACGACCAACACCGTCGCAGCCGTCGGCGGCGCGGTTCTGGTCGCATCGATCTTGCTCGCGGTGCTGCGCTCGCTGCTCACCTACGGCAACCTGGTGCTGTTGCGTCAGGGCGACGTCCTGCATTTGCGGCACGGCCTGCTGCGCCTTCGCGAGCGGGCCTATGACATGAGCAGGCTGCGCGGCGGAACACTGCGCCAGCCACTGCTGGTGCGGATGTTCGGCGGCGCACGGCTGGATGCGGTGATGACCGGTGTGCACGGCGCCGGGGAGGCGTCGGTGTTGCTGCCGCCCTGTCCGGTGTCCACCGCCGAAGCGGTGCTCACTGAACTGGTCGGCGACTCCAGGGTCGTGTCGGGGCCGCTTCGCGGTCACGGCCGACGGGCCGCGACCCGGCGATGGACGCGCGCGCTCGGGCTGCCCGTGCTGGCCGGTGCGGGGCTGGCGGTGGTCACTGTACTGGTTGGGAAATCTTTTGTGCCCGTGTGGGTATGGCCCGCCTTGATCGCGGTGACGGCGTGGTGTGCGCTGCTGGCGGTCGATCGGATCGGCGCGCTCGGTCACCGGGTCGACGACGGCTGGCTGGTGATCCGGTCCGGCAGCGTGGAACGACGCCGCGATTGTCTCGCCACGGCAGGCATCATCAGCTGGACGGTGCGTCAGACGCCGTTTCAGCGGCGGGCCAAGGTGGCCACGCTGGTCGCGGCCACGGCCGCGGGCGTCAAGCGCTACCCGCTGATCGACGTGCCGGAGGATGTGGTGTGGTCGATCGCGGCCGAGTCGTCGCCGTGGGTGGCCGACAGCATCTGGGCTACCCGCTAGATAGTTCTGTGCGCGAGATCTACGTTAACGTGCCTGCCACTCAGAGGTTTCCGCGGCAACGTCGATCTCGACGTGCCGTCGTCGCTTAGGACCAGCTGTTGCTGAACTAACGTTCTACAACGCTGAATACTCAGGCGGTCAACCCGCGCACCGCGATGATGCGGGCGGCGAGTTGCTCGCTGGTCGCGGCGGCCACCGGTGGTCCACCGCAGAGCCGGCGTAGTTCGCTGTGAATCCACCCGTGCGGCTTGCCGAGTCGGTAGTGGGCCGCTGACACCAACGCGTTGAGCTCGCGACGGAGGTCCCGCAGTTGCCCGTGCCGGGTGACGGGCTGGGCCGTGGCCACACCGTCGCGGGTACGGCGGTCGTACTGCTCTTCTTGCTGACGGCGCAACAACTCTCGCATCTGTCCGGCGTCCAGCAAGCCGGGTATGCCCAAGTAGTCAGCCTCTTCGTCGCTGCCGGCCGGGGTGGCGGTCCCGAACGACGAGCCGTCGAAAATCACCTGGTCCAGCTCGGCGTCGGCGCCCAGCGACTCGAATTTGTTGTCCATCTCCGACGGCTCGTCCTGGCGGCGTTGCGCCTCGGCCAGCTCATCCTTCTCCCGATCCGGTTGGCCGAGAATGTGATTGCGCTGCGCCTCTAACTCGCTGGCCAGAAGCAGTAGCGACGGTACCGACGGCAGGAAGACGCTCGCTGTCTCCCCGGGCCGTCGGGACCGGACGAACCGGCCGATGGCCTGGGCGAAAAACAACGGGGTGGAGGCACTGGTGGCGTAGACGCCGACCGCCAGGCGCGGCACGTCGACACCCTCAGACACCATCCGCACCGCGACCAGCCAGCGGGTGCTACCCGCGGAGAACTGCGCGATGCGCTTGGAGGCCCCTGGATCGTCGGACAGCACGACCGTCGGCTCTTCACCGGTAACACGTTGCAGCAGAACAGCATACGCGCGGGCAGCCTGCTGGTCCGATGCGATCACCATCCCGCCGGCGTCCGGAACGCCGCCGGCCCGTAGCTGCCGCAGCCGGGTATCGGCCGCCGTGACGACCGCGGG
>JAVHWH010000316.1:0-9294 GCA_032159915.1 Mycobacterium sp. | reverse complement strand
ACGATGCGAACTTCGGTCGCGGCAAGATCGAGGACTTCAGCTGGAAGGCCTACCTGGACTTCGCCACCTGTACCGAGTGCGGACGCTGCCAGTCGCAGTGTCCGGCGTGGAATACCGGCAAGCCGCTGAACCCCAAGCTGGTCATCATGGACCTGCGGGACCACTGGATGGCCAAGGCGCCGTACATCCTCGGCGAGAAAGAATCCGCGCTGCAAAGCACCCCCGAGGGCGGCCTCGGTGAAGAAGTGCGCGGCGAGAAGCACGCCGAGGAACACCACGTTCCCGAATCGGGCTTCGGACGGATCGTCGGATCCGGACCCGAGCAGGCCACCCGCCCGCTGGTCGGCACCGCCGAACAGGGCGGTGTGATCGACCCCGACGTGCTGTGGTCATGCGTGAACTGCGGTGCCTGCGTGGAGCAGTGCCCCGTGGACATCGAGCACGTCGACCACATCGTCGACATGCGCCGCTACCAGGTCATGATGGAGTCCGAGTTCCCTTCGGAGCTCTCGGTGCTGTTCAAAAACCTTGAAACCAAAGCCAATCCGTGGGGCCAGAACGCATCCGACCGGACCAACTGGATCAGCGAGGTCGACTTCGACGTCCCGATCTACGGCGAAGACGTCGACAGCTTCGAAGGCTTCGAGTACCTGTTTTGGGTGGGCTGTGCCGGCGCCTATGACGACAAGGCCAAGAAAACCACCAAGGCCGTCGCCGAACTGCTGGCCACCGCCGGGGTGAAGTATCTGGTGCTGGGCACGGGCGAGACCTGTAACGGCGACTCGGCCCGGCGCTCCGGCAACGAATTCCTGTTCCAGCAGCTGGCCCAGCAAGCCGTGGAAAGCCTGGACGGGTTGTTCGAGGGGGTCGAGACGGTCGACCGCAAGATCGTGGTCACGTGCCCGCACTGCTTCAACACTTTGGGGCGCGAATACAAGCAGCTGGGCGCCAACTACACCGTGCTGCACCACACCCAGCTGCTCAACCGGCTGGTGCGCGACAAGCAGCTGGTCCCGGTGAGCCCGGTCTCCGAAGACGTCACCTACCACGACCCGTGCTTCCTGGGCCGCCACAACAAGGTCTACGAGGCACCTCGCGAGCTGATCGGCGCCGCGGGCGCCAAGCTGGCCGAGATGCCGCGTCACGGTGACCGCAGTTTCTGCTGCGGCGCCGGAGGCGCGCGGATGTGGATGGAAGAGCACATCGGCAAGCGGATCAACCACGAGCGCGTCGACGAGGCACTGGCCACCGGTGCCACCACCGTGGCGACGGCGTGCCCGTTCTGCCGGGTGATGATCACCGACGGTGTGAACGACCGCCAGGAGGTCGCCGGACGCGAAGGCGTCGACGTCCGCGACGTCGCTCAGCTGCTGCTCGAGTCGCTGGACCGCAGCACCGTCACGCTGCCGGAGAAGGGTTCTGCCGCCAAAGAGGCCGCTGAGCGTGCCGACAAGGCTGAGAAGGCGGCACCTAAAGCGCAGGCCGCTTCAACCGCCACCGCGACCGCGCCGGCCGAGACAGTTGCCGAGCCCGAGGCCGCTGCACCGGCCGACGACAAACCCGCCAAGGCCGTCACCGGCCTGGGCCTGGCCGGCGGCGCAAAGCGACCGGGCGCCAAGAAGGCGGCGCCTCAATCCAGCGAGAAATCCACCGACGAGAAGGCATCCGCACCCCCGGCGAAGGGGCTGGGCATTGCCGGCGGTGCCAAGCGGCCCGGCGCGAAGAAGGCTGCGGCACAGCCCAATGGGGCAACCGAATCGGCTACGTCCTCTTCCGAGCCGGAAGCCAAGACGGAATCCGCAGCGGCCGCACCCGTCAAGGGACTGGGCATCGCCGGCGGCGCCAAGCGCCCCGGCGCGAAGAAGACGGCAGTAAAGCCGGAAGCCGCAACGCAATCCGCGACCGCTGCCGAGCCTGAGACGACGTCCGAACCAGTCCAGGACACCGAAGCCAAGGCGCCGGCCGCACCGGTCAAGGGACTGGGCATCGCGGCCGGGGCAAAGCGGCCCGGCGCTAAAAAGGCCCCTGCCGCCGCAGCCCCGAGCTCGCCGCCGACGTCCGAACCCGAGCCAAACCCGGCCCCGGAGTCGACGCCGGAACCGGAGTCGAAGCCCGAGCCAGAAGTGAAAACTCCGCCCGCCGAAGGTGCCGGCACCGATAGCGACGACGGTTCACCGGCGGCGCCGGCGAAGGGTCTCGGCATCGCCCGCGGCGCACGTCCACCAGGTAAGCGCTGATCAGGCCGTCGAAACGATTGTTAATTAGCTAGACAACCATGGCACCATGGGTGATGTGACCACTCATCAGCTGCCGTGGCACAGTGCGGGGCAACAGCCGCGGCAGCGCACGTTCGCGCAGTCGTCGAAGCTGCAGGACGTGCTCTATGAGATCCGCGGGCCGGTGCATGATCACGCCGCTCGGCTGGAATCCGAGGGTCATCGCATCCTCAAGCTGAACATCGGCAACCCCGCGCCGTTCGGCTTCGATGCGCCCGACGTGATCATGCGCGACATGATCCAGGCGCTGCCCTACGCGCAGGGCTACTCCGATTCCAAAGGCATCCTGTCGGCGCGGCGTGCGGTGGTCACCCGCTACGAACTCGTCGACGGTTTCCCACGGTTCGACGTCGACGACGTGTATCTCGGTAACGGCGTCTCGGAACTGATCACGCTGACGCTGCAAGCGTTGCTGGACAACGGCGATCAGGTTCTGATCCCCGCGCCCGACTACCCGCTGTGGACGGCATCGACGTCGCTGGCCGGCGGTACTCCGGTGCACTACCTGTGCGACGAAACCCAGGGCTGGCAACCGGATGTCGCCGACATCGAGTCCAAGATCACCGAACGCACAAAGGCTTTGGTGGTCATCAACCCGAACAACCCCACCGGTGCTGTTTACAGCCGCGAAGTCCTTACTCAGATCGCCGATTTGGCGCGCAAGCATCAACTGCTGCTGCTGGCCGACGAAATCTACGACAAGATTCTCTACGACGACGCCGAGCACATCAGCCTGGCTTCGGTGGCGCCGGACCTGTTGTGCCTGACGTTCAACGGGCTGTCGAAGGCCTACCGGGTAGCCGGGTACCGGGCCGGCTGGCTGGCCATCACCGGCCCCAAAGACCACGCCAGCAGCTTCATCGAAGGCATCCACTTGCTGGCCAACATGCGGCTATGCCCGAATGTGCCTGCCCAACATGCCATTCAGGTGGCCCTGGGTGGTCACCAGAGTATCGACGACTTGGTGTTGCCGGGCGGGCGGCTGCTCGAGCAGCGCGACGTCGCCTGGTCGAAGCTCAACGAGATCCCCGGGGTTTCCTGCGTCAAACCCGCGGGAGCGCTCTACGCCTTCCCGCGGCTCGATCCCGAGGTGTACGAGATCGTCGACGACGAGCAGCTCGTGCTGGACCTGTTGCTGTCGGAGAAGATCCTCGTCACCCAGGGCACTGGATTCAACTGGCCCGCACCGGATCACCTGCGGATCGTCACGCTGCCGTGGTCGCGCGACCTGGCCCACGCGATCGAGCGGCTGGGCAACTTTTTAGCCGGCTACCGCCAGTAGCGCACCCGGTCAGGTCGGGTCATCCCGATGGCCGTCGGGGCAGTACACGTCTATCGCGGTGTCCGTGAAATCGGTGGCGGTGTCGACCGACATGCCCGGCGAGCCCTGCAGGATGTCCTGGACAACCTGGTCTTTGCTCTCGCCACCTAGGAACCGGCCGCAGACAAAATGAGCATCCTCGACCGCCGCGGCGTCCGATCGGTCCAGCCGCAGGTTCTGGACCTCCAGCCGCCGAAGGAACTGGCTTTCCTTCCCCGGGCCGTCGACGGCTGACGCCGATGATCTCTGCCCAGCAGCTGCGGACGCATGCGATGGCGCATCATCCTGCTTCATCCGGCCAAGAATGAGGACAGCCGTGAAGGCGCCGGCCAGCAGTAGCACCGCGCCCACGATGGCGAGAACGGGAAGCGGCTTCGGGTCGGCGTTCGGCGTCGTCATCTCGGTTACTCAGCGTATGCGGTGTTCACCTGCATGCGTCACAGCGTTCGCCGAGCGTCTCACACCCACTTCACGCCAGCGAGGTGCCCAGGACCGATTGACGCTGCCCAACGGATAGTTTGAACTTTCTATGAATTTGGCCGTAGAACGCGCGCGGTAGTGAACGTCGGGCGCACTATGGGTGACATCTTTGCAAATGCTTCCGCCGCGTTGGCCTGCCACATAGTAGTGGTTGCCCGAGTTGTCCTGCGGTGACAAGGATCACGGGGTTGCGGCGGATCGACTGACGGTTGATGCCAAGCAAACCTCGGCACTGAAGCGGATAACGCAGTCCCTGCGACCACGGATCTGCATAGATCAGCTTCTACCGAAAGGAGAGTTGCGATGTTTTCTGTTGCACAGCGGGCACAATCGCCCGCAGCAACGGCCGACCGCAACCGATCGTGTACCTCGTCACCGTCCGGGCCAGGTGACTGACCATGGACTTTGGCGCGCTACCACCCGAAATCAACTCGGGCAGAATGTATTCCGGGCCCGGATCGGCACCACTGCGTGCGGCGTCGGTCGCCTGGAACCTGCTCGCCGCCGAGCTCGATTCGGCGGCCAATCACTATCAGGCCACGATCAACGTGTTGGCCGACGACGACTGGCGCGGCCCCACGTCGGCAACCATGGCAGCCGCCGTCGCCCCTTACATCGCCTGGATGACCACGACTGGGGCGCAGGCCGAGCACACCGCCGTCCAGGCTTCGGCCGCAGCGACCGCCTACGAGACGGCGTTCGCCCTGACCGTCCCGCCGCCGCAAATCGCGTCTAACCGGGCCCAGCTGGCGATGCTGGTCGCAACCAACGTCATCGGTCAGAACACCCCGGCGATCGCTGCGACAGAGGCGCTGTATGGCGAGATGTGGGCCCAGGACGCGGCCGCGATGTACGGCTACGCCGCGAGCTCCGCGACGGCCTCCGCCGTGAAGACGTTCACCCAGGCGCCGGAAACATCGAACCCGGCCGCTCAGGCGATGCAGGGGTCGGCGGTCACCCAAGCCAATAGCGCCAGCGCTGGGACCGGTGTGCAGTCCCAATTGCAGCAATTGATCTCCAACGTTCCCGGCTCGCTGCAGCAACTCACCTCACCGATGTCCGCGGCGGCGAACCCGCAAGGTTGGTTCGGCGATTTCCTCGACTTCTTGGACGGCGCGGATGGGAACTCCCTCGGGACCTTCCTGAACTCCAGCTTGGTAAACGGTTTCGTGTCGGGCTCATACGTCAGCCCCGCGATCGTCACGCCGGCGATCACCAGCGGGTTAGCCGACATCAACTCGTTGCAACCAAGCGTCGAGTCGGCGCCCGGAGGCACGGGAGTTACCGGCCTGATCACGCCCCAGCCGCCCGCGCCGTTACCGACGCCGGCGGGTGTCCCGAATGTGGGCGTCTCGGTCAATACGTCCGGTAGCACCCTGGTCGGCAAGCTGTCTGTCCCGCCGGCATGGACGGCGGCAGCGCAGGTCGCCAACCACAGCGGCGTCACCTACGCCGGCGGCGGCTGGACCAACGCGGTCGGCCCGACGGGTGGCGGCACCGGCGCAGCCCCGGTCGGCATGCCCGGTATGCCGGGTGCAGCCGGCGCCCGGTCCGGCGGGTTCGGTCACGGCCCCCGCTACGGAAACCGGCTGACCGTCATGGGTCGACCGCTGTCCGGTGGCTGAGCGTCAGCGCCGTTCCAGCAACTGCAGCAGGTAGGCCCCGTAGCCGGATTTCAGCAGGGACTTGGCGCGCCGCGCCAGTTGTTCGTCGTCGATGAAGCCCATCCGCCACGCGACCTCTTCGGGGACGCTGACCTTCAGGCCCTGCCGATGTTCCAGCGTGCGAACGTAATCACCGGCATCGGCCAGTGAGTCGAACGTGCCGGTGTCGAGCCAGGCGGTGCCGCGGGCGAGAACCTGGACCGCAAGGCGTCCCTGGTCGAGGTAGGTCCGGTTGATGTCGGTGATCTCGTATTCGCCTCGCGCGGAGGGCTTCAAGCCCCGGGCGATGTCGACAACGTCGTTGTCGTAGAAGTACAGGCCCGGCACCGCATAATTGGATTTCGGCGTCGCCGGTTTCTCTTCGATGGAGAGCGCATTGCCGTCGTCGCCGAATTCGACGACTCCGTACGCCGACGGATTAGCCACCCAGTAGGCGAATATGGCTCCCCCGCTGAGGTTTTGAAAGCGTCGGAGGTTGGTGCCCAATCCCGGACCGTAGAAGATATTGTCGCCCAACGCCAAAGCCACCGAGTCCGAGCCGATGTGGTCGGCGCCGATCACGAACGCCTGCGCCAGCCCTTCGGGTTGATCCTGTACCGCGTAGCTGATGTCGATGCCGAATGCACTGCCGTCACCGAGAACTCGCTGAAATGCCGGTGCGTCGGAGCCGGTGCTGATGATTTGGATGTTGCGGATGCCCGCCAAGATCAGCGTGGACAACGGGTAGTAGATCATCGGCTTGTCGTAAACCGGCAGCAGCTGCTTGCTGACCCCCAAGGTGATCGGATACAGCCGCGTTCCCGCACCGCCGGCCAGGATGATCCCGCGCATCGCCTGGTCCTCAGTCGACGCGATCGGCGTCGGTCAGTTCGGTCGCGGCCAGCGCTGCTGCCAGGTCGTCGTGACGGAACACCGAGGTCACATGATCGTGGACCACGCGGAAAGCCGACGCCGTGGTGGAGGCGGATTCGTCTGGGCCGCCGATCTTTTGTTCGACCACGACGACGCCGTCGTGCACAAAAATTCGACCTGCTTCTGCGTTGACGGGGTGGGCGGTGGCCCACTCGCGCAATGCGGCGTGGCCTTGCGCCGCGCCGTGCGCGTCACCGACTTCTATGTCATCGCTGGACAGGGCCACCAGTGTGTCGACGTCGGCCGCGTTCAACGCGTCGTGCCAGGCCAGTACGGTGGCGAGCTCCGATGTGGTCATGACATGAAACGTACCGCGTGCGACCAGCCGGGCGTGCCGCCGAGGCGCGCTTTCGCCTCACGAGTTCCAGCGCGGCGTCAGGCCACCCGGCGGCCCAGGCAGTGGACGCGCCAGCCGGCTTGCTGCCAGCGCTGCACATCCAGGCAGTTGCGGCCGTCGACGACGACGCGGGAGCGTACCCGGTCGGCGAGCAGATCGGGGTCCAGATCGACGAATTCGGGCCACTCGGTGAGCACCAGGACCGCGTCGGCACGATCACACGCTTCCTCCACCGACACTGCGTAATTCAGGGTCGGGAACAGTCGCTGCGCGTTCTCCAGCGCCTTGGGGTCATAGACGTTGACCCCGGCACCGTTGAGCTGAAGCTGGCCCGCGACATTGAGCGCCGGCGAGTCGCGCACGTCGTCGGATTCAGGCTTGAACGCCGCACCGAGGACCGCGATGTTGGCGCCCAGCAGCGAACCGCCACATGCCTTGGTCGCGAGCTCGACCATCCGGGTGCGACGGCGCATGTTGATGTTGTCGACTTCCCGCAGGAAGGTCAGCGCCTGATCGGCACCCAGCTCGCCGGCGCGTGCCATGAACGCGCGGATGTCTTTCGGCAGGCAGCCGCCGCCGAAACCCAACCCCGCGTTGAGGAATCGACGTCCGATCCGCGGGTCGTGACCCAATGCGTCGGCCAGAAGGGTGACGTCGGCGCCAGCCGCCTCGCACACCTCGGAGATCGCGTTGATGAACGATATCTTAGTGGCCAGGAAGGCGTTCGCCGACACCTTCACCAGTTCGGCGGTCTGCAAGTCCGTCACCAGGAAGGGGACGCCGGCATCCAGCATCGGCGCATACATCGCCCGGATCGCCGCCTCAGCACGCGTCGAATCGTTCTGCACGCCAACCACGATTCGGTCCGGCTTCAACGTGTCCTGAATCGCGAAGCCCTCGCGCAGGAACTCGGGGTTCCAGGCGATTTCCACATCCACACCAGGACGCGCGGCCCTGCGCGCCCGTCCGACCAACTCGGCCGCGGTGCCGACCGGAACGGTGGACTTTCCGACGATCACCGACGACCGCGTCAAACGTGGTGCGAGCGTGTCGATTACGGCATGGACATGGCTCAGGTCGGCGCCGTACTCGCCGCGCTTCTGCGGGGTGCCGACGCCGAGGAAGTGGACATCGGCGAAATCAGCCGCCACGTCGTAGTCGGTGGTGAAGCGAAGCCGGCCGGCAGCGATGTTGTCGCGCAACATTTTTCGCAGGCCCGGCTCATAGAACGGTACGTCACCGGCAGCGAGCTTGGCGACTTTTCCGGGATCAATGTCGACACCGACGACCTCATGCCCCAATTCGGCCATTCCGGCCGCGTGGGTGGCACCCAGATAACCCGTACCAAAAACGGTGCACCTCATACACCCCTGTGTAGGTTGCGGCAATGAGCTAACGGCGTCGCTCTTGCGAGCGGGGGGCAAACGCCAGATGACGGTTGTCTGTCAAAGGCTAAAAGGCCAGGCCAGGTACGGCGGATCAGTGACCGAAGCCACCGTGACCCCAACCACCGTGGCCGCCGCCGAAGCCACCACCACCGCTGCCGTGGCCGCCGCCGCCGCCGGGATAGCCACCACCACCGCCGGGATATCCGCCGGCGCCGGGGTAGCCACCTCCTCCGCCGCCGCCGGGGTAGCCACCTCCGCCGCCATATCGGGGCCCGCCGAAGATCGGCGGAACGCCTGGAATCGGAATAGGCACCGGAACCACCGCTGGCGGCGGTGCAGGGGCCGGCGCAATGGGAGCCGGTGCCGGAGGCGGTGCAACCGGCTCGGGGGCCGGCGCAGGCGCGGCAGGTACCGGTTGAGGCGCAGGCGCCGCAGGAGCGGGCGCTGGTGCTGCCGGCTCGGGAGCCGGCGCTTCCGGCGCCGGAGCGGGCGCGGGTGCCTCCGGCGCGGGAGCGGGGGCCGCGGGCGCAGGAGCTGGCGCGGACGCCGGTGCGGGGGCCGCGGGTGCGGCAGGAGCCGGCCTGGCGTTGTGGCCCGGGTCGGGCCTGGTGGAGGAGGTTGACCTCATGTTGACAGCCAGTGCCACCAGCAGCGCCGCCGCACCGACCACGAACAGCGCAGTGACGGCAGTGGCCACCATGACGAGGGGCCTACGGCCACCGTCTGACGGAATATCGGCGACGCCGGTGTAGGTACCGGTTTGGGAATCCTCCTCTTCACCGGCAAGCTCGGTGTAGGCGTCACCGTCTTCGTCCGGAACGGCGCTGTAGGCCAGAGCCTGCTTGCCCGTCCCGACGTCGGTGGCGACGTCGAAGTAGCCGGGCGCGACAGCGTAGGGATTGATGAAGCCGGTGCC
>JAVHWH010000309.1:0-3571 GCA_032159915.1 Mycobacterium sp. | reverse complement strand
GGCCGGGCCGTCAGCGCCGGGGTCTTCGAAGGGCGCGATACCGCCAGCATGCCCCGGGCCGAGTTGGCCGACCTGATCAAGGATCTCACCGAGCAGATGATGACCGCGGCTCGTGACCTGCAATTCGAGCTGGCCGCCCGGTTCCGTGACGAAATTTCCGACCTGAAGAAAGAGCTGCGCGGAATGGACGCCGCCGGGCTGAAGTGAGCCCAGGTCGCGGCACATCGGCTGACCACGGCTGGCGGGCACTGCTGGGTCCGAACTTCTTGGGCACGTCGACGCTGCTGGCGGGGGGAGTCGCGCTGTATGCGACGAACGAATTCCTGACGGTCAGCCTCTTGCCGAGCGCGATCGCCGAGATCGGCGGTGACCGCCTCTACGCCTGGGTGACGACGCTGTACCTGGTGGGGTCGGTGGTCGCGGCCGCGACGGTCAGCGCGATGCTGCTGCGGGTCGGGGCACGATGGTCATTCCTGTTGGGCCTGAGCGTGTTCGGGATCGGCAGCGTGGTCTGCACACTCGCTCCGGGCATGGGCGTGTTGCTCCTGGGCCGCACGCTGCAGGGCGCCGCCGGGGGACTGCTGGCCGGATTGGGCTACGCGCTGATCACGACCACGCTGCCCCGAGCGCTGTGGACCAGGGCGTCGGCGTTGGTCTCGGCGATGTGGGGCGTCGCCACGGTGGTGGGACCGGCGGCCGGTGGGTTATTCGCCCAATTCGGTTTGTGGCGCTGGGCGTTCGGCGTCATGGCGCTGCTGTCTCTGGCGATGGGCCTGCTGGTTCCGCTGGTGTTGCCGACCGGTCACGTCGATTCCGATCGACCCGCCCCCGCGCTGCAAGTGCCGGTGTGGTCGGTGCTGTTGTTGAGCGCCGCCGCCCTGACCGTCAGCATTGCCCAGGTACCGACCAGCGTTGCTTTGACCGCGGCGTTGCTTGCGCTGAGCGTGATTTTGATCGTCGTCTTCGTCTTCGTGGACCGTCGGACGGCAGTAAAAGTATTGCCGCCGAGCATGTTCGGCCCGGGTCCGTTGAAATGGATTTATGTTGCGCTGGCGGTGCTGATGATCTCGGCGATGGTCGACATGTATGTGCCGCTGTTCGGGCAACGCCTGGCGCATCTGGTGCCGGTGGTGGCCGGATTCCTCGGCGCCGCACTGGCGATCGGCTGGGCGGTGAGCGAGCTTGTCAGCGCATCGCTGAGGAGCAACCGGATCATCAACCGCGTCGTGCTGGCTGCGCCGCTGGTCATAGCGGTCGGTCTGACCCTGACCGCCGTCAGCCAAGTCGAGAATGCGCCGGCCAGCCACGTGGTCACGTGGGCGCTGGCGCTGACGATCACCGGCGCCGGCATCGGCGCGGGCTGGCCGCATCTGTCCGCGTGGGCGATGCAGTGCGTCGACGAGCAGGAGGGTGCCGCAGCGGGTGCCGCGATCAACACGGTGGAAATGATCGCTGGGGCGTTTGGCGCAGGACTGGCCGGTGTCGTCGTCAACAGCGCCCCGGGCGGTGTGGTGATCGCCGCCCGGGCACTGTTCGCGGTGTTCGCCGCGGTCGGCGTACTCGGCGCGTTGGCATCCCGCCGCGCCGTCCGCGGCTTGCAGTGACCTTGGATAGCTAGTCAGGCCTGATCCGGGCAGCGGATCGACTTCACCAACTGAGTGCGGTGGAATTGCCAATGCTCGACGATGCGGAACCCCACGTTCTGTGGCACCTGGTAGGCGGGGGTGTGCGCGAGCACTCCTCCTGGCGGCAGCGATCTCCCTGCCCGATGTTCGGGCAGTTTCGTGTCGTGGGTGGAAATCGTCCACAGCGTCGTGCACCTGTAAAGCCGGCCAACGATCAGCCAGGCCGCGATGTGGCCGTCCCACAGCGTCTCCCGTTTGGCTGCCGGCACGCCACGGCCGACGTCGATCAATGGCCGGAAGGCGGCCGGACGGGCCGCAAGCAGAGCACGGACCGGCCCGGGCAGCCAGCCGACCGTGTTGTCGACCAGCAGACAGTCACCAGGCGCCGCCTGAGCGGTGATGACGTCGGCGACGTCGCTGTAATCCCAGCCCTCCTTCGCATAGCGATGGCGCTGCGACAGAACGTAATTGGGTACCGCCGCCACCGCGAGCACGACGAGGATCAGCGCGATCCACCGCGGCCGGCGTGCGATCCCCACGATGCAGACGGCCAGCATGATCGCCATTGCCGGCGTCGTGAAGAACAGGTACCGCGGGTAATAGAACGGGTCGCTGATCGCCGAATAGATAAGGCTGATGGCGGTAGGCACCGCGATCCACGCCCCGCAGATGACCAGCACCCGGCGGCTGTCACCGACGGAATGCCACCGGCCGGTGAACCGAATCGCCAGCGCAGTAACCAGAATGACCGCGGCCAGGATCGCGAACGGGACGCTGTTGTCGAAGTACTGGTGAAGCAGGACGTCGAGCAGGCTATGCCAAGTCAGTGAGTGAATCCACGCGACCTGGAAACTCTGCCCGTGGGCAAACAGCATGAACGGTGTCACAGCCCCCACCGCGACCGCCGACGACACTGCCCACCACACGACGACCGACCGGTGGCGGCGGATCACCGGAGTAACGATGGCATAGGTCGGCACCAGCAGCGCCAGATAGACGTTGAGCACGATCGACAGGATCAGCGCGAGTGAATACAGCACCCACGTCCACCACCGGTTCCGCCGTACGGCGGTGACCAGCAACACGGTCACCCAGACTGCTGCGGCCGCCGTGAACGCATACGAACGCGCCTCGACCGCTGCCCACGTGACGCGCGGCAGGATAGCGAATACCAGGCCCGCGCAAACCGCGGTGCGACGCGGCAAGAACTGTTTGCTGAAGACCACGACGCCGGCCGCTGCGACACCGGTGGCCACACAGCTGGGCACCCGTGACCAGAACTCGGTCGGCGGGACGAGGCAGAACCAGCCGTGCATCAGCAGGTAGTACAGACCGTGCACCGCGTCGATATGGCTCAACAGCCGCCACAACTCGGGCAGTGACCGGCTGGCCGAGGCGGAAATCGTGGCACTCTCGTCGAACCACAGCGACGGACGCCCGGCGGCGACGGCGCCGATCAGGCCGGCCGTGATCGCGACCGCCAGCGGGTCCAGCAGCCTGCCCGGGCGCCGCGCAGGCGCATCATCTGAGGCGAGCGCCGTGCTCGGTTCCTCGACGGTGGTGGCAACCATGATGTGTGTCACTGTAAATGCACTCTCGTGAAGCTGCTTACCCATCCTGCCTGCTCACCCACCACTTTTGCACATGCGATCGAAACGGCCGGCGCGGCGCATCTCGCGCTTGTTCATCGGAATGGATTGCACCACACGCGCTTCCGTTGAGTCGAGCCGGTTGCCGATGGCGTCATCGATGAAAGTGGCGCTTCAGAATGCGCGCGCCACACCGCTAGCCGATGATTCGTCAGCAGGATCGGCGTGTCTCAATTCGACCATCTGTCTGCGGCAACGCGTTACTGTCTTGGGTTGGCGTAGCAACCGACACCTGGGAGGGTAAATGAGCGCCTATCGGACCGTGGTGGTAGGAACCGATGGATCGGATTCGTCGCT
>JAVHWH010000271.1:0-4124 GCA_032159915.1 Mycobacterium sp. | reverse complement strand
ATCACGCCCTCTTGACAGCTGTCAATTTTTCCGGCGGTACAGTCTGCCCATGCAGATTCGCGAGCACACCTCCGGACAGGGGGGCGCCAACAAGCCCGCCATCATTCTTCACCCGTCCGGCACCGTGATCACCTTCGACGAATTGGAAGCGCGTGCCAACCGGTTGGCGCACTACTTCCGGCAAGCCGGCCTGGTTGAAGGTGACGCGGTGGGGATCCTGATGGAGAACAACGAGCACATCCATGCCGTCATGTGGGCGGCTCGGCGTGCCGGCTTGTACTACGTACCGATCAACACCCACCTGACCGCTGCCGAAGCCGCGTACATCATCGACAACAGCGCCGCCAAGGCGATCATCGGGTCGGCCGCTTTGCGCAAGACGCTGGAAAATCTTGGCGAGCACCTACCCGGCGGCCTGCCGGATCTGCTGATGATCGCCGACGATGACCTCGATGGCTGGCAGCGTTACCCCGAATGTGTTGCAGATCAGCCTGATACGCCGATCGCCGACGAGGTCGAGGGCGATCTATTGCAGTACTCGTCGGGAACGACTGGCCGTCCGAAGGGAATCAAACGGGCGCTGCCGCACGTCTCACCGGCAGAAGCACCGGGCATGATGTCGGCTTTGGTCGGATTCTGGATGCACCCGGACGCGGTCTATCTCAGCCCGGCGCCGCTGTATCACACGGCGCCGTCGGTGTGGTCGATGACGGTGCAGGCCGGCGGCATCACCACGGTGGTCCTGGAGAAGTTCGACCCGGAAGGCTGTTTGGATGCGATCCAACGCCACCGGGTCACACACGGACAGTTCGTGCCGGTCATGTTCACCCGGATGCTGAAACTGCCTGAGGCGAAGCGTAAGTCGTTCGATCTGTCCAGTCTGCAACGAGTGATGCACGCGGCCGCGCCGTGCCCGGTGGAGATCAAGAAGCAGATGATCGACTGGTGGGGCCCGATCGTCGACGAGTACTACGCCTCCTCGGAGGCCATCGGTTCGACGTTGATCAGCGCCGAAGAGTGGCTGGCCCACCCGGGTTCGGTGGGCAAGCCGATGATGTGCCAGCTGCACATCCTCGACGAGAACGGCACCGAGTTGCCACCGGGTCAACCGGGTGAAATCTATTTCGAGGGAGGCTTTTCCTTCGAATATCTCAACGACTCGGAGAAGACAGCGGCATCCCGCGACAAGCACGGCTGGACCACGGTCGGCGACGTGGGCTACGTCGACGACGACGGCTACCTCTTTCTGACCGACCGCCGGCACCACATGATCATCTCCGGCGGCGTGAACATCTACCCGCAAGAAGCCGAGAACCTACTCGTCACCCATCCGCGAGTGCTGGACGCGGCGGTTTTCGGGATTCCCGATGAGGAAATGGGTCAGAGCGTCAAAGCTGCGGTGCAGACCGTCGACCCCGCAGACGCGACCGATGCGTTCGCCGGCGAATTGCTGCTGTGGCTGCGCGAGCGGCTGGCGCACTACAAGTGCCCAAAGTCGATCGCGTTCGAGCCGCAGCTGCCGCGCTCTGACACCGGGAAGATGTTCAAACACGAACTGGTCAAGAAGTATTCGGCGTGACACTGCGCGTTGTCGACGTCTCGGAGCCCGCCTCCGCGGTCGACTGTGCATTTCTCAGTGACCCGGTTGTCGCTATCGGGTCTTTGACCGACGCGTCCGAGTTCTGGTTGCAGCAAGCAACATTCACGCTGACCGAGGATGACGCCGACGATCCCCGCGTGGTCAGCGTCGCGTCCGTCGACACCGCGCTCGATGAGCTGACCGCGCGGATTGCGCGATGGCCGATCGCTGCGACGACGTGTGACGACGTGCTGCGCTCGGTAGACCCGGCCGGTGCGGCCCTGCCCGCAGTGGTGACCGAGTCGCTGGCCTACTCCACCCTGCAGGCCGGCCCGGAATTCGCGCGTTGGCTGGCCGAGCGCGGTCCGGCCACGGTGCCCGCCGTCGCCGAGCCGATTCAGGCCCACCGCGACGGCGACACCTTGAGCATCGCGTTCAACCGCCCGCAGCGCCACAACGCGTTCTCCACCGATGCCCGCGCCGCTTTGCTCGAGGCTTTGGCTGTGGCGCAACTGGATTCGTCAGTCGACCAGGTGGTGCTCAGCGGCAACGGACCGTCTTTCTGCAGCGGCGGCGATCTCGACGAGTTCGGCACATTCACCGACCCGGCAAGCGCACATCTGGCCCGCACCCGCTTCAGCCCGGCGCTGGCCCTCGACGCGATCACCGCCCGGCTCGGTGCGGCATGCCGCGCCCACGTGCACGGGCAGGTGCTCGGCAGCGGACTGGAGATGGCCGCATTCTGCGGCCGAGTCGAAGCCGCACCCGACGCGATGTTCGGGCTTCCCGAGTTGAGCATCGGCCTGATCCCGGGCGCCGGCGGCACGGTCAGCGTGACCCGTCGGATAGGGCGTTGGCGCACCGCCTATCTCGTGCTGAGCGGCCAGACCATTGATGCCGATACCGCTTTGGCCTGGGGCCTGGTCGATGCGGTGCGGTAGAGCCCCTTTGGCGTCACAGGCCGCCGCGGGACACCAGTTGCGCGGCAATCACATTGCGCTGTATCTCGTTGGTACCCTCGCCGACGATCATCAGCGGAGCGTCACGGAAGTATCGCTCGACGTCGTATTCGGTGGAATACCCGTAGCCGCCGTGGATCCGGACGGCGTTGAGCGCGATCTCCATCGCCACCTCGGAGGCGAACAGCTTGGCCATGCCGGCCTCCATGTCGCAGCGCTCACCGCTGTCGTAACGCTCGGCGGCATAGCGGGTGAGCTGGCGTGCCGCGGTGAGTTTGGTGGCCATGTCGGCCAGGTAATTGCCGATCGACTGGTGCTTCCAGATCGGCTGACCGAAGCTCTCGCGCTGCTGGGCGTAGGCCAGCGCATCAGCGAGCGCGGCGGTCGCCACCCCCAACGCGCGCGAGGCCACCTGAATACGGCCCGTCTCAAGCCCTTTCATCATCTGCGAAAAGCCTTTGCCCGCGTCGCCGCCGAGAATCGCCGAGTGCGGCACGCGATAGCCGTCGAACGACAGCTCACAACTCTCGACTCCCTTGTATCCCAGCTTGGGCAGGTCGCGTGACACCGTCAGTCCCGGGCCGGGTTCGACGAGAAGCACCGAGATGCCGGCATGCCGAGGGCGGGCGGCGGGGTCGGTCTTGCACAGCAGCGCGATCAGGCCGGACCGGCGCGCGTTGGAGATCCAGGTCTTCGAGCCGTTGACGATCAGGTCGGAGCCACCGGACCCAGTAGGCACAGCTGTGGTCGACATGTTCTGCAGATCGCTACCACCGCCCGGCTCGGTCAACGCCATCGTCGCTCGCAATTCACCGGTGGCCAGCGCCGGCAGGTAACGCTGCTTCTGCTCGTCGGTGCCGAACAGCGTCAGCAGCTTCGCGACCACCGTGTGGCCGCCCATCGCACCCGCCAGGCTCATCCAGCCGCGGGCCAACTCTTGGGTCACCAGCACATAGCACGGCGTCGACACCGGCGTGCCCCCGTACTCCTCGGGGACGGCCAGGCCGAAGATACCGATGCGCTTCATCTGCTCGATCCACGCTTCGGGATACTCGTTGGCATGCTCGACTTCGCGCACCGTCGGCCGCACCTCTTTATCGACGAACTCGCGGACCGTGGCGACCAGCATCGCCTCGTCGTCATCCATGCGCCAATGGTGGCACGCCGTCCAGGCGGCACACGATGACCGTCGGCCCGTACTTCGACCAGGTGCAGACCGGGCAGGTGTTCGCCGGCGCGCCGTCGATGACGCTCAGCCCCGGCCTTGCCGCCGTACACCAGAGCATCCTCGGCGACCGGCTACGGCTGCCACTGGACGCCGAGCTGTCCGCCGCGGTCACCGGCCTGCCCGCGCCGCTGGCCCACCCAGGACTGGTCTGCGACGTCGCGATCGGCCAGTCGACGCTGGCCACCCAGCACGTCAAAGCCAACCTGTTCTACCGCGGGCTGAGTTTCTTCCGGTTTCCGACGATCGGCGACACGCTGTTCACCCGTACCGAGATCGTCGGGTTGAAGAAGAATTCGACGAAGCCGGATCGGGCTCCGACCGGGCTGGTTGCCTTGCGGATCACCACCATCGATCAGGC
>JAVHWH010000252.1:0-26353 GCA_032159915.1 Mycobacterium sp. | reverse complement strand
GGCGGCCGCATCCTGGGCCCACATTTCGGCGTAGAGCGCCTCGGTCGCAGCGATCGCCGGCGTGTTCTGTCCAAGGACATTCGTCGCGACGAGTGTCGCCAGCAGGCTTCGATTGGCGGCGATCAGTGGTGGGGGAACCGTTGCGCTGTAGGCAGTCTCGTACGCGCTGACGGCGGCGGTGGCCTGGGCAGCGGCCTGCTGCGCCTGGTCGCCGGTTGCGCTCAACCAAATCACGTACGGTGCGGCCGCAGCGGCCATCGAGGTCGAACTCGCGCCCGTCCATGGCCCGCTGGTCAAGGTCGAGAGGACGGAACTGTAGCTTGCCGCAAACGAACTCAGTTCCTCGGCGAGCGACTGCCACGCCGTCGCAGCAGCAAGCATCGAACTGGGCCCCGGCCCGGCATACATACGGCCCGAGTTGATTTCAGGGGGAAGAGCGGCGAAATCCAGCATTTGGTAGGACCCGCCTACCTAGCCGGCCGCGGCGGCGTTTGCGGCCTCAGTGGCCGCGTAGGACCCGGCGCCGGCGCCCAGGGTGCTGACGAACATTTGATGGATCGCCGCAGCCTGAGCGCTGAAGAGCTGATACATCTCGGCGTGCGTGGCGAACTGGGCGGCGGTCAGGGCCGACACCTCGTCGGCCGCAGCGGGCACCACGGCCGTCGTCGGAACTGCGGCGGCGGCGTTCTGCGACGTCATGGCCCACCCGGCTCCCTGCAGGTTGTCCGCGGCGGCCGTCAGTTCGGCCGGTTGGGCGCTCACGAACGACATCTGGCACTCCTCTCACGACCCATCCATCACTAGTTAGAGACGGTAACTACAGAACATGGGCCGCTGACATGGCAGAGCTATGCGCTGGCTGTGAGACATCTGGCAGTGCTCTCGCGCCGGCCGGTGGACACCCGCGCCTCCCCCAGCGCACAAAAAAATTCCCCCGCCATACGGAAGGGGAATTTTTTTGCTGAACGAGTTATCGACGCAGATCCGTGGCCGCGACCTGGACGAAGACCCCGGTGTCCTCGGCCATCAGGAGGCCACGACCGCGGGGCAGCGGCCCACCCTTCATCTTGCCGCGGATGAAACCTTCGTCAGGATCGGCGTCCATCACCAGCAACGGCGCGTTGGCCTGAGCCAGCGCCCGCAGCATCGGGTCGCTGCCCGCCGACGACCAGCCACCGAAGGTGCGGGTGACGATCACGTGCAGGCCGACGTCGGCTGCCCGGGTAACCCACGGTGCCGCCTTGTGCAGCGGTGAGTCGAATCCGGGCGGCAACTGCTGCACGTCATCGATGATCAGGAAGATCTCCGGCCCGGTCCACCATGCGCGGGACAGCAGCTCTTCGGCCGACAAGCCCGGCGGGGGCTCCCGACGGGCCAGCACCTGGCCCAGCTCGTCCATCATGGCGGCGACGCCGTCGAGGTTGTAGGCGAACTTCTCGACGTAGTCGGTGCCCAGCGTGGTCAGCAGCTGACGACGCGGGTCGACCAGCCACACTTGCGCCGACGGCCGTGAGGTCGGTTGCGCAATGCTCGCTCCCGGCTCGTAGACCCGCCCGATCTCGGACATGATGGTTGCCAGCGTCGTGGTACGACCGCACTCGCGTCGACCGGTCACCATCAGGTGCGCGTTTTCGGCGAAGTTGAGGTACACCGGCTGCAGGTCCAATTCGTTGATGGCCCAGGCGATTCCGCCGGCGCCGACGTTCTGGCGCCGATCCGCCTGCGCCAGCGTCCGCACCTGCTCCAAGCCGAACTTCGCGGGAAGCCTGCGCACCGGGGGTGCGTGGCCGGCCGCGACCTGGCTGACCGCTGCCGCGACACTGTCGGACGAGAAGACGTTGTCCGGCGTGCTCGACAATGCCGGCCTGGCCACCAGCGTGTGCAAACCGGATTGCGGATCGCTGTCCAGCCGCACGTAGTTGACCGCGACCATGCCGCGGCCCGGCTTGACCGGAACGTCCTTGGCGAACCTCGAGCGCACCAGCTTGGCGTCTTCAACCGCGGCCAGACGCAGCTCGATCCGGGATCCGAAACCGCTACGCACCGGCGGCCGCAACTCCGACTCACGGTCGGCGGTGACCATCACGTGGATGCCGAACGACGGACCCTGGTTGATGATCTGGTTCACCTGCTCGATGAGCACTTCGTTCTCTTCGGCGAGTGCCCGGTAGTTGTCGATGACCAGGAAGATGTCACCGAAGCCGTCGTTGGGCACGCGGCCCGCTTCCCCGCCGAACTTGCGCCGGCGGAAGACCTCCATCGACGGCACGTCGTACTCGAGGAAGGTGTGCTTGCGCTCGCGGAGCAGCGCAAGCAGCTCGGCGACCGTGCGGCGAACGCCATACGGATCGGTCGGACCAACCACCTCACCCACGTGCGGCAAGCCGGACACCGTGGTCAGCGCGGTGCTGCTGTACGCCAGCACGTAAAACTGAACCTGCTCGGGCGTGTGGGTCAACGCGGCCGAGGTGATCAGCGTCTGCAGCGCGGTGGTCTTGCCCGATCCGCCGGCGCCCAGGATCAGCACGTTGGAGCCTGGTCCGGAGGTGTCCACCGTCCACGGCGGCTGGTCGTGCTTGAACGGCCGGTCGATGATCCCGACCGGGAACACCAGATTTGTGGTCGTGCCGTACTGCTCTTGCCACGGCCGATCCAGGAAACGGTTGACCAGGTCCTCGATCGGCACCGGCTTCTCCAGCGGAGGCTGCCACAACCGGTACGGCTCGAAGTCGATTCGTCGAAGCTGATCGATGATCACGGTGCCGACCTTCGGCGTCCTGATCGCTTCTTCTTCCTCTTCTTCCTCGACCACGTCGGCCACGAAGCCACCGAAGGCTTCGCCGTTGCCACTGCCATTGCCGTTGCCACCGTTGGTCAGGGCGTCGAACTCGTCCGGCCCCGTCACGGCGACCTCAATCGGCGTGAACCCGGTGGTGAACAGTTGCGGCCGAATGTAATCCACCGAGTGGGTCAGCATCGCCGGCCCGTTGTCGTCGAGCGAGACACCGCGGCGGTAGTCGCGCCACAGGAACTCGGCCTGGAAGCGCACGATCTCGTCGAGGCTCTTCCGGAAGTAGCCCAGACCTGCTTGTGCAGGCAGGTTGACGGCGTTGGGCACACCGGCAGCCTGTGCGGCACCGGCGGTACGCGCTTTCAGCACCAACCGGTAACCCATGTTCTCCATGAGCTTTTCGGCCCGGCTCTCAATCGTCTGCGAGGCCATCATCAGGTGGATCCAGTAGGCACGACCCTGCCGGCCGATGGAGTCCAGCACGTCGACCGCGGTCGGCATGATGCGGAACCACTCGTAGAACTCGTCGATCACGACCACCAGCATCGGCAGCGGCGGGATGTCCTGACCGCGTGCCCGCATCCGGGAGCGCATCTCGTTGTATTCCTTGGCGTCGTCGACACCGGCGTTGTCGCAGACCGCCTTTCGGCGAGCGATCTCACCCCATAGGGAGTCCAGGAACCGCTCCATGAGGGCCTGGTCTTCTTCAAGGTCGGTGATGATCCGCGACACGTGCGGCACGCCGCCGAACGGCTTGACCGCGGACCCACCCTTGAGGTCGGCGAGCACGAACTGCAGCTCGTCGGGTGGATGCGCCAGCATCAACGATTCCAGGACGGTACGCACCAGGGTCGACTTACCGGAACCGGTCGTTCCGGACATGACGCCGTGCGGGCCGTCGCCACCCTCGTCGAGCGACTTCATGTCCAGGAACAGCAGTTCGCCGTTGTCGGAACGGTTACCGAACGGAATCCGCAGTCGGGAGCGGCTGGTCAGCGCGTCGCGCCGGCTGCTCCACAGGCTTTCGAAATCGATCTCCGAAGGGTCCTGGATCCCGTAGTAGGACAGGATGTCGCGGGCGCCGATCTGGGCCACCCGTTGACCGATCTCCTCGTAGGCCTCGGCCAGCCGCCAGCGGGCTATCCGCTGCGCGAACTGCTCGGCCTCGGACTCGGTGACGTTGTCGGCGAGAGCGAAGAACCACCGGTTGTCGTCGATCACCATCCAGGTGTCGCGGTCGCGCGGCAGCGCCTCGATGACACCGATGTCGTTGGTGAACTTGAGGACCCGCTCCGGGTTGCCGGTCCACAGCGCCGAACCGGTCAGATCGAAGAACGTCACGCCGTCGACACCGTCGACGCTGATGACGTATTCCCATTGCGGGTCGTCGACGTCGGCGATGATCACGTGGTGCGGCGTCGGCGTCTCGGCCGACGAGCTCGCGTGTCGAGGCGTGAAAGACCCACGCCCGGCGAACAATTCGGCCTGGTCGGCGGCGAACTCACGGACCGAGCCGTAGACCATCCGGGCATTGCCGGCGGCGTCGCGGCGGCGCGGGTCACCGAAGTGCGGCAGCCACTTGACCCAGTCCCATTTGCTCATGTCCGACGTGACCACGATCATCTGAAGGTGATCAGGGCCGTGTGAGAAGGCCAGCTGGCAGATGAGGGCACGCATGGCGCCCATCGTCTGCTCGCGATTGCCGACCAGTGCGTACCACGGCTCGACGAGCAGCGACACCATCTTGGGCAGGTTGTAGACCACACTCTGGTAGCGGCCGAACTCCTGCAGCGCCTTTCCGGTTACCGGCTCCAACTCGATGTCGGTCGGCATGTTCTGCGGCTCGCCCCAGGTCACCTCTGGCCGGGTCATTCCGACACCGATCCGGGCGACACCGAAGTTGAGGTCCTTGCCGTCGGGCTTGCGCTCCCACATCCGCTGCGAACCGACCGCGGCGGCCAGCGTCGTCGGCTCCGGATGGAACCACCGGTAGTTGGCGTCCATGCTGTCGGCGGACTCGTTCGCGGTCTCCCGCAGCATGTCCAGCATAAGCATGAACTGGGCGCGCATCGCGTCCAGCTTGGGCCGGCTCATCTGCTGCTGGCCGCCGAAACGGCCGCCGAACATCATCATGGCGACGCCGCCGATCATGAAGATCGGGAAGATCGAGCCGGCGCCCAGGAACATCCGCGAACCGTTGGCGACGGTCATGCCGACCATGCCGACCAGCAGGCCGACGACGAGCACGCCGACCACGATCAGCCACCACGGCTTGCCTTCGGGTGGCGGGACACTCAGCGGTGTCGGGAGGACGATGTTCTCCGGCCTGACGGCAGGAGCCCGATCTGGGGTCGGACGTGCGAAACCTTGCTTCACTTGGGTACCACCAACTCTGCGGGGCTCATATCGGTCGGAAGGGTGTCGTGACGCACCAACGCATCGGCGCGAGATAGTGCGGGGCCCGGTGCCAGCAGGCGCAGGGCAACCCACGGCGCCGGAGACGGCTCGGTTGTCAGCCCCAGTGCGGAACGGGAATCGCGAGTGTTCTCGACGCCGAAACGCGCACCGGAACTGGTGAGCCACCACAGCGATTCAGATGTGCTCGATCCGGGGTCGTTGCCGGTGACGACGACCCAGTTGCCGGACTCGGGGCCGAAGTAGACATGGTCGGCTTCCCGGCCGGAGGAGTCCGCTTTGACCAGCGACACCACCTTGTCGGTGGAGCTGTTGGGCACCGGAATCGTCGGCCCGGAGATGACCTGGATGCGCGCGCGCTCCTCACCGGCGGTCTTCTGCCACCACCAGCACGTCGCGGGGTTCTCTTTCAGATCCACCGGGCTCAGCGGAGCGTCGGGGTAGGCCGACAGGTCCAACCCGTTGACCACGGGCATCTTCGCCAGCGATGCGGGGGCCACCACCACCGGGGAGTTGCCTGCCGGCGTGCCGGCGTTCTGCAGAATCTGGGCCACCACCGGGTTGACCGTCTGCACGCCGTCGCCCAGCACCACTGAATACTGTTGCGGTCCGCTGATCTGCGGCGTCACGATCACGGTTCCGATCGGACCGGGCGCACCGGCGAATGCAGCCGGCTTGCCGGCGTCCGGCACCTTCGGGACCGTCAGCTCGGGGCCGACGGGCAACGAGTCGTAGAGCGCCCGGCTCATCGGGTGCGCCTGGCTCACATTTTCCGGCGTCAATCCCAGCGGCAGCAATACGGCGCGGTTCGCCGAGTCGATGCGCGACCGCCGGCTCTGCCGGACCACGTAGGTGTCCTTTTCATACCTGAGCACCACGGCGTCGGATCCGTTGAGCACGCGACGGCGGTTGGAGAGGTCCGGCGTGCCGTCGATCACCGTAACCGTCACCGGCGACACCACACCCACGCCGGCGGTCGGCGTCACCGAGTCACACACCAGCCACGACGACGTCGCCGGCGTGCTCGGAGTGAACTCCGACGGCGCGCCGGGAATACCCACCAGCGGTCCGTGGGGCTGTTGGGCGATCTGGCTTCCGCGCACCTTGTGCGGGTTGTCTGCGCGTCCGGCGATCAGCCGCGCCGACGCCAGGTTCAGGGCCGGATACAGCTTGTCGCCGACGCGGACGTAGAGCGCTCCGGAATCGCGGTCGGCGATGATCGGCGACTCGTTCAGCTGGCCGGAGGGGCTGATGAAGGAGTACAACAAGGCGCCCAAGCAGATCACCAGTGCGGCCGATACCGACGCGACCACGGCCAGCGTCTGGCGCCGGCCGGGCTCGATTTCCATCCGCACCCGCCAGCGGGTCAGCGCCATGGCGGTGCGACGGGCGAGGAACTGATAACCGGTTACCTGGGTCCGGGTAGATAGTCCGAGGCCGTAGCCCGAACCCCGCTGCTGGTCACCGGCCATGTTTGATCATTCTCCAGGCAGACGCAGCGACAGGCTGCGGTGTAGTCCCACGATTCACAGTGATAACGGTAGGGCACCCCGCGCTACCTCGCCACGCGAATGTACGAGCGCGGGCGAAGTTCATGTCCGCGCCGTTTGTGGTTTGCGCCACAGTGCTGTCACCTGCCAATTTGATAGTGGGGAGATTCGAGGAAATGCTCACTGCGCATGGTACGGCTGCGAGCAAACTCGGCCCCCCGAACAGGCGACGTCGAGGTGAACACTCGGGTCGCATTCACGACATCCGGCCAAGCAGGATGACGGCATGAGTCAACTGCCCCCATGACTGGTCGGGCAGGCCGGCGCGCAGACGAAGTTCTGGGCGCATGTGACACGGCCCCCAGTCCGGCGGTGACCTGTTAGCTTCGGATTGCCATGAAACCGCTGAAATTCGGCGTGGTCGCTCCGGTATCGGCCGGGGTCACCGCGGACCCGCGTTGGATGGCGGGCTTCGCGCGACACCTCGAGGCTTGCGGCTTCGAGTCGATCGTCGCCGTCGAGCACACTGTGCTGGCGACCCGGTACGACAGTGTTTATCCCTACGACCCGTCGGGGCGCGTGGAGTTGGCGCCGGACTGTCCGGTGCCCGATCCCCTGGATCTGCTCTCGTTTCTGGCTGCCCACACCGAACGGCTCACGTTGGCTACCGGGGTTCTGGTGCTGCCCAACCATCATCCGGTGGTCCTGGCAAAACGGGCAGCGACGGTGGATGCGTTGTCAGGAGGCCGGCTTCGGCTGTGCGTCGGGGTCGGTTGGCTACGGGAAGAGATCGAGGCGTGCGGCACTGAATTCGCCAGTCGTGGCCGCCGCGCCGACGAGCAGTTGGTGGTGTTGCGGGCGCTGTGGGATGGACAGCCGGCCGGTGTCAGCCACCACGGTGAGTTCTTCCAGTTCGACAACGTGGTCTGTAATCCGAAGCCCGTTGCGCTGAGCCGTCTTCCGATCCATATCGGTGGGCACAGCGAGGCCGCTGCGCGGCGGGCCGGCCGGCTCGGTGACGGCTTCCAACCGTTGGGTGTGGCCGGTGCGCAGCTCGCGGACCTGCTCACGTTGATGCGTGACGAGGCGACGGCCGCGGGACGTGATCCGGCTGATGTCGAACTGACGCTGGGCCATTCGGTCGGCAAGATCGATACCGAACGCGCGCAGCGGCTGGCTGCCCTAGGCGCCGACCGGATTGTGCTGGCGATGGCGCCGATTACCGATCTCGACGAGGCCAAGGACGAACTGTCGGCCTGCGCGCAGCGACTGTGCCTAGCGACGTGACGCTCAGCGCAGGCGATCGGGCCGCGCTCAGTGACCTGGTGCACCGCTACGCGGCACGAGTCGATGACCGCCAATTCGACACGGTCACTGAACTTTTCACACCCGACGCGGAGCTGATACTGCCCGATCCGCCGGCGAGTTTGGACCCCGTGCAACGGCGGCAGGGTCACGTCGCGATCAGTGCGGCGGTCGCCGCGGTCGCATCGACGATCCGAACCCAGCACGGCATCGTCGGGGAGGTGTACGACGCCGACCCCCGCACCGGTGTCGCCCGCGGCCGCGTCGCGTGCGTCGCCCACCACTGGGTCCGACACGAAGACCAGACGCGCGACGTGACCTGGCATCTGTGGTACCAGGACGAGTATCAGCGTACTACCGAGACTGAGTGGCGAATTCGCCGTCGCGCGTTGACGATCGAGGCGATCGACACCCGGCCGGTACGTCAGGTGCGGGGCGGGGCTTCACCCTGAGCCGCTCTCGGTGCTGCGGGTAGTCGCGGCCTCTTCGAGCAGATCGGCAGCACGAGTTAGGCTCTCAGCGGGCGAGACCATCTGTCGGGCGACTGCCTGGGCTTGGATCGCGTACTGCGGGGTCATGATCTCGCGCAGATCGGCGGTCAGGGAATCCAAATTTGACTCCGAAAAGCGCCGTCCGAAGCCGACTTTAAGATGCGCGACGGACGCCGCCCACACCGGCTGGTCCAGCCCGCTCCACAATACGAGGTTCGCGACTCCGGCCCGCAAGCCCGCTGCGGTAGTCCCGGCGCCACCGTGGTGGACCACAGCACGGCACGCGGGGAACACCGCGGCGTGGTTGACCTCGCGCACGACTTTGACCTGACTTGTGTTCGCTGCGCTGTCAACATAATTAGGGCCCAGGCAAATCACGGCCCGGGCGCCGACTCGCGCGCACGCCGCGCTGATCACGGCAACCATGTCATTCGGTGTGGCAACCGGCATGCTGCCGAACCCGAAATACACCGGTGGCGATCCTCCCGAGATCCAGGACAGCACTTCCTCATCGGCGTCGGTCGGTAACTGCAGCGTCAGCCCTCCGACGAACGGCCGTCGGCTCGCATCATCGGCCCATTCCGCTGCCAATCCCGGTATACAGATTTCGTCGTAGGCCTGAATCTCCAACGCTGGCGGTGAAGGTGCCGGCACCGCAACCTGCGGAGATCCTTGCCGCAGAACCTCAGGCGGGAAGAAGTGTAATGCCGCCAAAGGAAGGCGATAGAAGTCGGCGACTTCGGCGGCCGGCTCCTGCTCTGTCATGCCCGCGATCAACAAGTCGGCGCCGTCGGCCAGGGACATCAACGCCGCGCTCTTCTCGCTGACGACATGCGCGACGTACTCGGCTGCCTGCGGGATGGCGCTCATCGGATTCTGCAGCATGCGGGTGAAATCTCGGTCGCCCAGCAGCTCCTGCCAGTCCCGCCCATACGGCTTGGTCACCAATGCGACCGACTCGACGTAGGCGCGCAGCTCGGCTGGGACTGTCACCGCCATCCGCACGTCGTGGCCCCGGCGCTGCAACTCCCCCGCGACGGCGATACAGGGTTCGGTGTCGCCGCGACTGCCGTAGGCGGCGATGACAAACTTCACCGGCACAACGTAGCCCGTTGCGCAGCGCCAGGCTGCCGCGGTAACAGGCCTTCGTCGTCATCCGGTTTTCGGCAGCGGAATGCCTTCGCTTGTCGAGAATTCTGCATCGCTCTGAGTCGAGAGCCCCAGCGACACCACCGATCGCGCGAAGATGGCGTCGGTCAGATAGGCGAGTGTGACCGCCCAGCGGTTCACGCCGCGGGGGATCGCATACAGGTGATAAGCGCGCGTGACGACCTTGGCAGGGAAGCCGGACAGTGGGATGTTGAGTGGGTTCGCCACTGCCCTGTGCGGTCCCAGATCGACGACCAGACCCATGTCGCGGTGTTTGTATTCACGCTTCTTGCCGTACCCAAGGCTGGCCGCGACGTTGTTGGCCAGCGTCTTGCCCTGGCGAGTCGCGTGTTGTGCCGTTGGCGGGGTGATCTTGCCCGGTTGCGTCACGTCGGGCACCGCGGCCGCATCGCCGGCGGCGAAGACGTCGGGGTGTTCGGGAACCGACAGATCAGTCTGCACCTTCAGCCGGCCTTTCTCGGTCGGCAAACCGAGCGTCTCGATGAGGGGTGCGGCCGTCACGCCGGTCACCCAGGCCACCGTGTAAGTGTCCACATGCGAATCGTCGCTCAGCACAACGTGATCGGGATGAACTTCGTTGAGCGTCAAACCCAATCGGACGTCGACGCCGCGTTGCCGCAGGACCCGCTGCGCGCGGTTCCCCAGCTTTTCACCGACCTCCGGCATCACCTGTTCTGCGACGTCCAATAGCAGGAATTTCACGGCGCCCGGGTCGAAGTTCATTTGTTTGGCGGCGGCGCGGGCCAGTGCATGCAGTTGCAGAATGAGTTCTGTGCCGGAATAGGAGGCGCCGACCACCACGATGGTGCGTCGAGCCTGTGCCAACGCCGCATCCTCTTCCAAGCAGGACAGCTCCAACTGCTGAAGAACGTGATCCCGGAGATACAGGGCCTCAGCAGTGGTCTTCAAACCCCTTGCGTATTGCGCCAATCCCGGAATGTCGAACAGCCGGGTCACCGAACCGGGAGTCAGCACCAGCCGGTCCCAGGACAAGTCGCGGGTGCGTTGTTCGAGGTCGGTGAACTGCAGTCGATGCTGTTCCAAATCGACGCCGTCCACCCGGCCGCGGATCGCACGCACCCGCTTCAGTGTTCCGGCCAGCGGGACGGCCACGAATCGCGCGTCCACAACTCCCCCGGCCACATCGGGCAGTAGCGGCGTGTACAGCATGTAGTCGACCGGCGAGATGATCGTCACGTCCACATCGGTTCTGCGCAGCCGGCGGGCGAGCCGCCGTGCGCACTCGAAGCCGGTAAACCCACTGCCCACGACCACAACCGACGTCACAAAGACCATGTAACCGCTCGACAGGTGAGACAAACCGATCTTGGTCGGGATAGTCGGCACGCCGCCGCCGGCGCGCCGTTTTCCCGGTCGCGATTCGGGTAGCCGACCTGAATGGCACACACCGTTATCGATCAGCAGCGTCCCGCACAGCCGCTGACCGCGGAGAAGGTGGACTTCGCCGGTACCCGCTCTGTCTTGGTGCTCGTCGCGGTCACCGTCATGTCACTCGTGGTCTGTGTGGTCAGCTTTGCCACCAGACACATCGACGCAGGTGTCAGCGCGGCAAGCATCTGCCTACTTGCCGCCGGCGCGTCGCTGGCATACCGATCAGCGGAAGTGCGTCGAGTCCGTCAACGTCAGCGCGACGGGAGCAGCGTCACGCCTTGAGTTGGCTGCCGGCGCCCGGTCTCATTCCAGCGCGGCCAGGTTGCACACCGACTCGCGTACATCGGAGGTGATCATCTTGGCAACAAGCTTGCCGATCGGCCCGTTCAGCAGCCCGCCACCCAATTCTGCGGACAGCTGAAAGGTCGAGCCGGGGTTCCGGTCGGTCACCTGCATGGCAACAGTGATCCGAACACCGCCGCGACCCCGGCCGACCAGTTCGATCGCGGTGGGTTCGTCGTATTGGGTCACTTCCCAGTGGATGACGTTCCGAAATCCCTTGACTTTGATCAGCGATGAGACGCAAGTGCCCTTTTCGATCGTTGACGGAATCTTGCCGCGCCACCCGCCGAAGATCGTCATCCAGTCGCCGAACCGCCCCAGATCCGACGCCAGCTTCCACGCTGATTCCGGCGAGAGGTCCGACGTTGTCGAGACATCTACCCGTGCCACGTTTTCTCGCTCTCTGCTGACGTCGAAGTTCGGTCATACGCGGGCCGCACATACCCTGAAGTGCCAGCAGAATAAACCGTCGAGTGCCAGATCAGATGCCCGTCCAGGTTTGGTCGAGCTGCTCGGCCACATCGATGACTTGCGCCGCTTGCGATTGGGGCGCGTCGATCTCGTCGTTGACATACTGCGCGATGAAGCGGCGAATCTCCGCGTCCACGCCGCCGATGACACGCACCAATTCACCGCGGATGCTCTTCGACGACACGTGCACCGCGATGTCCGAAGGCCGCGGCTTGGCGACGTCGACAATCAGCAGTAACGGCTCGGCCGCCCGTGCGGTCGCGCTGAGCGCGATGTCGCCGTCGACGGTGAACCGCTGCTTGTCGATTCGCAGGTCGACCAGCAGATCGATCAACAGCGGGATGTGGATGTCAAAAGTGATGGTGTCGGCGACAATACGTGTGACCTTGGGCTGCTTGATGGTGACCGCAGCGCTGACTCTGGCGAACTTGCCCGGCCCCTGAGCCATCGGCGGCATCTCGAACTGGCTACCGGCGACTGCGGCGAACGCGGCGCCGACGCGCTCTTCGGTCACGGCCACCTCGAAGAAGCGCCGCCCAAACGTCTCATAGCTGACGTACTCAAAGCCCTGCATGAGTAACTACGGTCTCACGCCGGATCCCGAGACGACCACTGATCCCATCGTGTCGGGTGGCCGTGCAGCTGCGTTACTGCGATTCCTCCGATGGGTAAACAGGTGGGAATGAACAGGCAGCCAGGTCAGGCGCGCATCGCGCAACGACTTGCCGGCGCACGGGGCGCGTAGGCAGGTCGGCATGAGGCTGCGTAGAAGCACGGTGGGCGGGCCGGGGATCCACCGCGTGCGTCGCGGGCGGGGATTCTCCTACATCGACGACAACCGCGCCGGAGTCACCGACGCCGAGGTACTGGCACGGATCGATGCGCTGGTGATTCCGCCGGCCTGGAAGAAGGTGTGGATCTCGCCGCACCCGAACGGGCACATTCAGGCGGTCGGCACCGACGCCGCGGGGCGCCGGCAGTACGTCTACCACGAACGCTGGCAGGCCGAGCGATCCGAGGAGAAGTACGAGCGCACGGTGAGCCTGGCCAAGCATCTGCCTGGCTGGCGACTCAACCTGCTGACCGACCTGCGTGGCAACGGGTTGGAGCGCGACCGCGTGCTCGCCCTGGCGCAGCATCTGATCGACCAGGGCTATTTCCGGGCCGGTGGCGAAGAGTATGTGGAGGAGAACGGCAGCTACGGGCTCTCGACCTTATTGCGCGAGCATGTGCGCCTGCGTCGCGACCGCGTTGAGTTCGACTATCCAGCGAAAAGCGGTGTGCGACGGACAATCTCCCTTGACGATCCGCTGGTGATAAGTGCGGTTCGGTCGCTGATTCGTGCCGAGACGCCTACTCCGCGACTGCTTGCCTATCGCACGTCGGACGGTTGGTGCGAATTGCACGCCGACGACATCAACATGCGATTCCGGGAATTGGTGGGCGAGGAGTACAGCGTCAAGGATTTGCGGACGTGGCATGGCACGGTGCTGGCCGCCGAGGCGTTCGCCATCGCGCGGGAGCCGGCGTCGAAGACGGCGCGCCGTCGCGAGGAAGCGGCCGTTATGCGGGCCGTTGCCGATCAGTTGGGTAATACCCCAGCGGTAGCGCGGCGCTCCTATGTGGACCCGCGCGTGGTCGAGGCCTATGAGCAGGGCCTGACCATCGCCCCTGCGTTACGTCAAGCCAAACGCAAACGGAGCCCGGAGGCACGCCGCGAGTCAATTGAACAGGCCACCGTGCGACTGATCCGGCGCGTCAGTCGCGGTCGACCGAACCCAGCCTAAGTTATTGCAGCGCAGCATGTTTCAGTGTGCTATGTCGGAAACAGCTGTGACACTCAAGGTTTGAGGTCCGTGTACGCACCGGACAAGGTCCGCCGGACAAAGTCGGATGCTGAACGGCGCTCGTGCACCACGACGTTGGCCGATGGCTCACCAGAAAACCAAGCGTTTCAAGCCGATTCCGGGAAGAGTGGCGCATAACAGTTTGCTAAAGGCCACTTTTGGCCTAAAGTTGCTGCATCTGCGGCTTTTTTCGATGAAAAGCCAAGAACGCGTTACTTTTCCACGCGTGTCGAATTGAGATCTCGAAACCTGCGTCTAGCACGGCTTATTGCTTCGACATGAGACGTGCGTCATGCCCAGCGGGCAATAGTGATGGCGTGCACAAAGTTTGGTTGTCTATTGATCTTGTCAGTACCGTCCGGGCTCATGTTTGTTCTAGCTACGCTGATGACGTTGATTCAACAGATGTCGGGCACGCCGTATATCACCGGCGGGAACTCCCCGGCGGGTACGGACTGCTCGGGTCTGGCATCGTTGGTGTCCAACGTCGCAACCGACCGGCCTGCTTTCAGCGGCAGGTTCAACACCGGTGACGAGGAGTCGGCGCTGCTGGCGCGCGGCTTCAAGTACGGCACCGCACCCGGCGCTCTGGTGATCGGCTGGAATGGCCGACACACCGCGGTGACGCTGCCGGACGGCACGCCCGTCGCCAGCGGCGAAGGTAGTGGTGTGCGGATCGGCGGCGGCGGGGCCTACCAGCCTCAGTTCAGCCACCACATGTACTTGCCGGTAGACGGTGACGCGCCGGCCGACGCCCCGGCACCTGTCCTGGTGACCATGATCGCGCCTGAGCCGCCCCCGCCGGGCCCTGATGCGGCCGAGCCCGCGGCTCCCCCGCCGCCCGCACCCGACGCCGCTCCGGCCGGTGACGCGCCCATCGACGTACCTGCACCGCCAGAAGGGGCCTGAGCGGACGTCAAACGCAGAACCGCTCGCGGTAGCGAGCGAACCGGAGGGGTAGGTCGCGTTCGTCGAAGCCGAACATTTCGGCCGACGTCGCGATACTGCCCAACCGACCACGCCGGTGGCTGTCCAGGTACTCGGTCATTGCCGCGTGCGAAGCGGCAGTCAGTGGCTCGCCGGCAAGCTGGTAGATTCGCTTCGCCGCGACGAGTTCGTCGGACATGAATTCGTCGAAGTGGATCTCGATGGACCGCTCGGGCGGTATCAAGTCGCGATCCCGAACCAGCGCATTCAGCATCAACTGCAGACGATCGCACCATGATGTCGCGATCTCATGCACCGGTACCGGGCAGCGGTGTAATCGCGCCGTGTAGGTCAGCATCGCGAGCATGGACAGCACCACCGGTACCGGGTCGCGGTGGGTGAACACCACGATGACACCGGGAAACACCGCGTCGAGCGCGGGCAGCTGCTCGAGGTGCTGGGGCGATTTCAACAGCCATCGCCGGCCACCTCGAAGGAATTGCAGCGCTTTCAGCTGGAGACTCAGGTGCTCGTATGACGGTGTCTGGTCGTGCGACAGGTAGTAGTCCCGCCAGCGCGGCACATGGGCAAGCGTTTCGAAAAGCATCGTCGAGAAGTCGTTGGCCAGCAGCTGTATCTCTTCATGGACATGCTCAGTGGTCATCTCGTGCATGAGCCGGAAGTGCGGCATCGCCGCGTTCATGAACTCGACGGCGACGTCCATCCGCGCCTTGCGCGGATCGGGCTCAACACCAAGCTCGGCCGGGAGCGGAAACGGCTCCACACTTTCCCAGTACGGAATCGTGCGGAACGCCGGCCCGGCTGCCAGCAAATTGTGCAGATGCGTGGTGCCGGTGCGGGGCAGACCGGCAATGACGACCGGCGGCAGCAATTCGATCTCGTGAATCTCGGGATGGCGGGCCAGCAGGTCGGTGAGCAGCAGCCGATTCTTCAGCAACTGCAGTACCTGGGCATGGAAGCTGACGGTCCCGGAATCGTGAAGGCCGTCGATCTCACGCAGTGCGGCGAGGTAGACCTCGAGGCGTTCCCGGTAGTCGTCCGGTCCGAAGTCGGTCAGCCCGGTCTCGGCCACGGCTTTGGCGTGCAGCGCGTCGGCATTCAACGGACACTCTGCCGCCATCGTCGCCATCAGGTCGCGAATCTGGTCGATGTCGGGGCTGAAGCGCGGCACGGCCAGGTCGTCGAGATGTACGGGGGCCGGCCCGGCTTGCGTCATGGCTAATTATGTTACTTTCAGTTTCGTAATGACAACAGAGCTTGGCCGCCCGCGTGACAAGCGCATCGACAGTGCGGTGCTGCGCTCTACCGTCGAGCTACTCGCCGAGACTGGGTACGCCGAATTGTCGGTCGATGCGATCGCCCGGCAGGCCGGCACCAGCAAACCAGCGATCTACCGGCGCTGGCCCAGCAAGGCCCACCTGGTTCACGAGGCAGTCTTTCCGGTCAGCGAGGCGACCGCGTTGCCGGACACCGGCTCGCTGGCGGCAGATGTTCGAGAGATGGTCGGTCGCACCGCCGCGCTTCTCACGACGCCCGCTGCGCGCGCGGCCCTGCCAGGCCTGGTCGGTGAGATGGCCGCCGACCTGACCTTGCACGCGGCTCTGCTGGAGCGCTTTGGTGACATTCTGTCTCGCGGGTTGACCGACCGCCTCGCCGACGCGGCCGCCCGCGGAGAAGTCCGGTCAGACGTCACCGCCGCCGAGGTCGTCGAGGTCGTCGCCGGCACCACCTTTTTGGCGCTGCTCACTCGCGGCGACGCCCTCGACAGTTCCTGGGTGACACGCACGGCGGCATTGATAACGAGAGGCATCGGTGGATGACGACCAGCGAACATGAATCCACCGCCGCATGGCGCGAACTGCTCGAGACGCTGGGCGGGCTCGACCGCTCGTTCCTCGACGGCGATCGCGCCGTCACCGACGACCAACAGATCGCTGATGGCTACCGGATGCTGGCCACCACTCTTGGCGTTGCGTTCGACACGTACTTGTTCGGTGAGCCGAGTCGACCGGTGTTCGTGGCAGTCAATACTCCCTTCCGGCGGGACCGCCGTTGGGGCGGCGACAACACCGACGCGTACTACTACATATGTCCGGTCGATCCCGGCCGTCGCTACCGGGTCAGCGGCAACCGCGGGGACAGCGTCTACTTCTCGTTGACCGCGTACAACGAACCCTCGCCGGGCGCCTGGTCGGATCGCATCGTGGCGATCGTCCGCGACGACGACCTCGATATCGATGCCGACGGCAACTTCTCGTGCGAGCTCGGGCCGACGCCGGACGCCGCAATCTTGATGACACGCGATTACCAGGCCGACCCGCGGACCGGCCGTCAGGTCAGCTGGCAGATCGAATCTCTCGACGAGCCGGAGCCCATCCGGCACGGCGATGCCGAGACGGCGGCAAAGTTACGGTCCGCCGCCGCCTGGATGCGGACGATGTTCGCGATTGTGCCGCTGGCCGTTGGCCCGCGGGTCGATCAGGCGCACGCGTTCGGCCATGAGATCGCTCATACAGCAAACCAATTCGCCGACCCCTATCAGGTGCCGGACGCCAATTTCGGCTGGTCGGCGCGCGACGCCTGCTACTCCTATGGCAGCTTCGTGCTCGACGACGACGAAGCGCTGGTCATCACCCACCGGCCGCCCGAATGCCGGTTCTGGAATCTGGTGGTGTGGAACCAGTTCATGGCCACTTACGGCGTCAGCGATGCACGCTGCTCGATCAACGGTCACAGCGCGGTGCCGAATGCGGACGGCTCGGTGACAGTCGTGCTCTCTCGGGGAGTCACGACACATCCGAATTCGCTGACCACACTTGACTATCCCCGTGGCAACCTTGCCTTCCGATGGTTTCTCGGCGACGAAGTGCCGGCTCGGCCCCACGTGCAGCTGATGAAAGTGGCTGATGCGCCTAGCTGCATTGATGCGTCCCGGTGAATAACTCTGCCGCCGCGTTCAACTGGAGGTGGGCGAGTTCGGTCGATGACCGTTACGATCAGATGAGCAATACAGGCTGTGCCCAGAAATCTCTTAGTTTCGACCAGCACTAGTGAGGGAATCTCCAGCGTCATGATTGCGCATCGGGTAACTCGTCTCAGTTGTGCCGCGGCGGCCGCGGCGTGGACCCTCGGCGTCTCGGCACTTCCGATCGCCACCGTCCCCTCTGCATCCGCCCAGCCCTGTCCTGATACCCAGGTGGTGTTCGCGCGCGGCACCGGCGAGGAGCCCGGCGTCGGGCCGACCGGACAGGCCTTCGTCGACGCGCTGCGCGGTCGGCTGGGCGGAAGGTCGCTGGACGTCTACCCGGTGAACTACCCGGCAAGCGACCAGTGGTCGACCGGGTTGGACGGCATCAGGGACGCCGGCTCGCACGTCGTCAACGAAGTCGCCGCGTGCCCCAATACCAAGATCGTGCTGGGTGGTTACTCGCAAGGCGCGGCGGTCGCCGGCTTCGTGACGTCACCGGCCGTGCCGGATTCGGTCCCCAAGGACGTCGATCCGGCCACCATTCCCAAGCCGCTGGACCCTGCGGTGGCCAATCATGTCGCCGCGGTGGTCCTGTTCGGAACGCCGAATGTTCGAGCGATGAACTTCCTCGGTCAGCCGCAACTGGTGATCGGGCCGCTGTATCAGTCCAAAACCATTGAGGTTTGCGCCGTGGAGGACCCGGTCTGCTCCGACGGAGCCAACTTCGCCGCGCACAACAGCTACGTCGACGATGGCAACGTGATCGCGCAGGGAGCGGATTTCGCTGCCGGCCGTCTGCAAGGAGCGGGTGCTCCCTCGCCGATGTCGGCAACGCGCCCCGGCGGCTTTGGCAACTGAGTCTCGTCGGCACTGCGGCGTCAGCCGCACCTGACACCGCTCACAACAGTGCACTGATTCGTCGCACCGGCATCCCTGGTGGACTAGCGTCGAGAGCAATGTGTCGCGCGTCCCCGGGGATGGAGAACTTCTATGGCGATCCGAGTCGCCCACGTCGGCACGGGAAACGTCGGTCGGTTGGCGCTGATCGCGCTGATCGACAACCCACAATTTGAACTCACCGGGGTGTGCGTTTCGACGCTGGAGAAGGTTGGTAGGGACGCCGGGGAGCTCGCCGGTCTTGATGTCTGCACCGGGATAGCCGCCGTCAACGACCTTGACGCGCTGCTCGCCACTGCGCCGGAGTGCGTCGTCTACTGCGCGATGGGTGACACCCGCATGCCCGACGCGATGGCCGACGTCATGCGCATCCTCGCCGCCGGCATCAACGTCGTCGGTTCGTCGCCCGGGTTGCTGCAATATCCGTGGGGCGTGCTGCCGGACAAGTACATCAAGCGCGTTGAAGACGCTGCGGTACAGGGCAATTCGAGCATATTCATCAGCGGTGTCGATCCGGGATTCGTCAACGACCTGATTCCGCTGGCACTTGCCGGCACGTGTCAGCGCATTGAGCAGGTGCGCTGCATGGAGATTCACGATTACGCGTCCTACGACGGCGCAGAGGTGATGCAGTACATGGGCTTCGCCCGGCCCCTGGACGAGACCCCAATGCTGCTCCAACCCGGCGTGCTCAGCATTGCCTGGGGCACCGCGATCAGACAACTGGCGGCCGGTCTTGGTATCGAAGTGGACGAGATCATCGAGTCTTACCAACGCGAGCCGGCGCCCGAGGACTTCGACATCGCGGTTGGGCACGTGGCCAAAGGAACCTTGGCAGTTCTGCAATTCGAAATCCGCGGCATGGTCAACGGCCACCCCGCGATCGTCATCGAGCACATCACCAGGTTGCGGCCCGATCTGCGTCCAGACTTGCCCCAGCCCGCCTCCGGTGGCGGTTCGTATCGGATCGAGATCACCGGTGAGCCTTCGTACTCGGTGGACATCGTTCCGAGCAGTCGCCACGGGGACCACAATCAAGCAGCGATCTGCGGCGCAGCCGGCCGGATCGTGAATGCCATTCCGGCGGTGGTAGCAGCCTCGTCCGGCATCAAGACGACGCTGGACTTGCCGTTCGTCACCGGACGCGGGCTGTACGCCCGCGAACACGTCACAGCGCGTTAGGCCGTCAAAAACCTCTGCTGCGCAGAATCTTTCGCTACAACCCGAGTCGGTGACGGACAACAACGGCTCAGATGCGTGATCCCATGTCGTCGGTGCGCAGTCCGGTAGTTCTGCCGCAGGATCCCGATGAGATACGGTTTCCGTTATCCCGAGTGAAGGAGCACGGTCGATGAGGATTCCCCTGACAGTGGTGATCGCCACGGCGATCACTGCGACGCTGGTGGGAGTGTCGGCTTGCGGCAACGGTTCGAAGTCGTCGGCGCCTTCTTCGGGATCAAGCACTACCACGCGCCCGGCGATCAGCGACTACACCACGCTGCTGATCAAGGCCGGCGACATCAAAGCACCCGATGCGTTCACCGCCGGACCGGCGACCAAAGATCCGAATGGCCAACAGGGCGCGACGATCACCTTCACCGATCAAGACCACAGCCACGCGATCATCGACACCATCCAAATCCTGCCGGACATCGAAGCTGCAGCCAGTGCACTCGACTCGGCGAAGGCGACTCATCGTGAAACTCTGCTGGCAAAGTCGCTCAACGCCGAGGTCGGCGTGGGCGGTTCGACCATCTCCGGATTGTCACCGGACCACTCCAAAAGCGTGACGGTGCTGGTGTTCACCGAGGGCAAAGCGATGGTGACGCTGGAATTCGACGGCCCCTCATTTGCGCTGGCGCCACCGGAATTCGTCACCGAGGTGGGCCAAAAGCAGGACGAGGCGATTAAAAAAGGTCTTGGTGGCTGACCGATAACCCTCGGGCTGGTTGTAGATTTCGGCGCGGCGGCCGAGATGTTGTGTCTGAGAACGGGTCTCGCTCAACCGCCCACCATGGCGAGGCCGCCGTCTACCGGGATCAACTGACCGGTGATGAATCTGGCTCCAGCACTGGCCATGAACACCAGCACCGGTCCCAGGTCGCCGGCCGGATCGCCGAGCTTGCCCCCCAGTGGGATCGACAATTTCATCTGCTGATCGATGTATGCCGCAGCTTCAGGCCCGAGGAAGTCCCGGAACCGGTCTGCCCCGGGTGTCTGCACCGCCGGCGCGAGCGCATTGACGGTGATCCGCTCTGCGCCCCAAGCTTTGGCCGCTGAACGGGTCCACGCTTGAACGGCACCTTTGGTGGCGGCGTACACCGCCGCGATCGGACTGCCCATCACCGCTTCGGCGGAGCCGAAATTGACGATTTGACCTCCGTTTTCGCGCATCACCGCGTGCGCGGCCTGATTCGTGAGGATCGTTGCTTTGACGTTGGTCGCCAACAGGAAGTCGATTTCGTCGCTGGTGATGTGCCCGGGCACTCCCGATTGCCATAATCCGGCCGCATTGACCAGCACGTCAAGACCACCCAGTTCCCGCACTGCGCTGCCGAAAGCGGAATCGACCGAGCCGGCATCGCGGACATCGCACTGCACCCAGGCCACCGCCGGCGCATCGTCAGCCGGAGTTGTGCGGTGATACGTGGCGGCCAATGAAGCCCCCGCGGAGTGCAGGACGCGTACCGCTGCGGCCCCAATTCCGGTGGCGGCCCCGGTGACCAGAATGCGTCGTCCCGCCAGTGATGAGTGCGGCCCCGTCATGGCCGCGGAGTCTATCTGTCCGCCGACCGAGAAGTCAGGTATCGTCAGAATGCATCTGGATCCCGCTGCACGTCCACCGGCACCGAATGGTCGTAGAGCCGTGAAGCGTTCTCCCACGTGAACTTTCGGATCAGGTGCGGTGGCAGGTCACCGATCTGCTCATGCACCGTCGTCTGGGTGTGGGGCCACGTCGAGTCGCAGTGTGGATAGTCGGCTTCCAACATGATGTTGTCGACCCCGATCCGGTCGTGCTGCACGAATGAGGACTTGTCCTCCACCGCACAGAACCAGAAGTTGCGAGTGAACACCTCCGCCGGTGTCAGGCTCTCCCCCAGTGCCGTCCAGGTGCCATACATCTCGTGGTAGCTGAGCATGTGGTCGAGTCGGTCCAATAACCCTGCAACCCAGCCAATTCCACCTTCTGACAGACAGATCTTCAGTTCGGGGAACCTGCTCGGCAGTCCGGAGTACAGCCAGTCGACGGCCGCTGAGATGGCGTAAGCAAAGAACAGCACGCCCTGCACATCCGGCGGCGCGTCGTCGGTGGTCGACGGCGAGGAACCTGACGACCCGATGTGCAGGTTCACCACGGTGCCGGTCTCGGCGCAGGCGGCCATCATCGGGTCCCAGTGGCCGGAGTGGATGCTCGGCAATCCAAGCATCGAGGGATTTTCGCTGAACGTGACAGCGTGAAAGCCGCGTTCGGCGTTGTCGCGGATCATCTGTGCGCCGAGTTCGGGATCCAGCAGCCAGGGCAACTGGCAGGGGATGATCCGGCCGGGGTACGAGCCGGCCCACACGTCGTGGTGCCAGTCGTTCCAGGCCCGCACCGAGGCCAGGGCCAAATCGCGGTCGTTGGTCAACTGCTGCAGCCGCTGGCCGGCGAAACCCGGCAGAAACGAGGGGAAGTTCAGCGACGCGTAGATGCCGTTGAGGTCCATATCCTTGATGCGCTCGTGAATGTCCCACGCGCCCTTGCGCATCTCATCGAAGCGCACCGGCTCGAAGCCGTACTCGGATACCGGCCGTCCGACAACTGCGTTGAAACCGACGTTCGGCAGCACCCGGTTGTCGTAGACCCAGGTCTGCCCGCCATCGGTGGTGTCGACGACTTTGGGGGCGCGATCGGCGAACCGCTGCGGCAAACGCCCGGTGAACGTATCAGGCGGTTCCACGATGTGGTCGTCGACGGAGATCAGTGTGTAGCGACGCGTGGCCCGGGGCGGATCGGGAAGAAGCGTCACCGATCGGTCTGCGCCGGTTCTGGCGGTGGTGAAGCTCATGTCGGCGGCGAGTTCGTCGATCGATTTCATTGCAATCCGCTCAGCTCAGTACCGCAGGGTCGGCCTTGATGGTGAGGCGGGCAGCGCCGGCCCAGTAGACGTCTGCCGCCCGTTCGATGAGTGATCGCTGCATGCCTGACATGTCCGACCATGTCATCTGCGCAGGTTCCTGACCGGTCAGCAACACGTCGTAGGCCAGCCTGCATACTCGCTCGATGGACGCGGCGCGAAAGACGGCTTCAGCCAGGTTGCGACCGGTGGCGATGACGCCGTGGTTGGCCAGGATGGTGAGGTTGGCGTCCCCGATACGCGAGGCGAGATCGGCTGCGCGCGTCGCGCTGTCGATCTCCCCGTCGTACGAATCGACCAGGCGCAAGTCGTCCAGGAACAACGAGCCGGTCTGATGGACAAGCTCGGGCAACCTGCCCAGCGCAGCGAGCACGCACACGTAATACGGGTGATTGTGGATGACCACTCGTGCGTCGTCACGCACGCGATGCAGTTCGGTATGGATGTGGATGGCCGGTGTGACGTCCCAACGCCCGCTGACGACGCGTGCGTTCTGGTCCACCACGCAGATGTCCGAGGCGGTGATCTCCTGCCACCAGAGTCCCCACGGGTTGACGAACATCTCGGTTCGGGCATCCGGTTGCCAGGTGATGTGGCCGGCCAGGTTTTCGGCGAACCCGATACCTGCCAGGTGCCGGAATGCGATCGCCAGCGACTGCTCGTCGGAAAGGTCAATGCCGATCGGCGGAACGACCGACGGCGCCCACACTTCCAGGCCACCTCGACGAGCGTCAGGCACCTTCATGATCGGCCTCCATCCTGGTACGGATATCCTCACGAAGCCGGCTCTTGGCGATCTTGCCGCCCGAGGATCTGGGCAATTCGTCGACAACGATGAGCCGCTCGGGCAACAGCTCCTTGGAAACGCCTGCAGCCAAGAGGTACTCGGCCAGAATCGGCAGGTCGATTGTCGCTGAATCGACCAGTTCGGCGTAGAGGCAGACCTTTTCGCCGAAAACTGGATCGGGCATCGCCACCGCCGCGGCAACGGCGATTGCCGGATGCGTGGTCACGGCATCCTCCACTTGAGCCGCGCTGAGGTTCTTGCCGCCGCGCAGGATGAAATCCGAGGTCCGGCCGGTGACGCTCAGGTAGCCGTCGGCGTCGATCTCGCAGATGTCGCCCATCCGCATCCAGCCGTCGCGGGTGAACAACGTGTCGTGGTCGGTGCCGCCGAGGTAGCCGAGGCTGGTTGCCGGGCCTCGGCACGCGGGCTGGCCGCGGCCGACGTCGGTGACGTCGCGGTCGCCGTCGAAAAGGCGCACCGACATCTCCGGCACGGTCCGGCCACCGGTACGCAGCCGTCGTGACTGCGGGTCGCGGACTGTCGTGGCGCTGAGCACACCGGTCTCGTTGGAGCCGTAGAACTGCAGAATCTTGGCGCCAGTTATGGTTTCGAACTCCATGGCCGGCCGGTACGGTAGCGCCTCCCCGCCGGTGAACACCACCCGCAATGAGCTCAGGTCGTAGTCGCGGGACGCGCTGTCGGCGATCAGCATCGTCAATTGCGTACTGACGCAACACAACATGGTGACATGGTGCTCCGCAATCGCCTCACAGGTGGCTCGCGCGCTGAAGCGGTCCAGGATGACCGCGGTGGCGCCCAGAAAGATCGGCGTGGTGTGGCTGGTCCAAATCCCGAATCCGAACGGTGTGGGAATGACGGGCAGGATGACCTCGTCGGAAGTCAGATCTCCGTTGGCGACCGCTTTTTGGTGGAAGTAATACCAGCGATTCTGGGTGTGCACCACGCACTTGGGTGACCCGGTGGTTCCGGACGTCGAATTGATCAAGAACACGTCGTCGGACCCGAGTGGGCCGCCTGCCCCCAACGCCGCCGGCGGCGCCTCGAGATCCAGCCGCAATCCCGCGCCGCCCTGTGTCAGTAGGACCACCGGTATCGAAAGCTCAGCGACACCTGCCGTCGCCCGGACCGCGTCATCTCCGCGCGGACCGTCGCTGACCAGCATCTTCGGTTGCGAGCTGGACAGTATCGCTGCGACCTCACGGGTGCCGGCCCGCGCGCCGATGCCGACGACGATCGCCCCGCACCGCTCGATGGCGACAAACAGGGCGTGAATGGCGGCCGAGTCGCCGTGCCACACCGCGACCCGATCACTCGCGGCTATTCCGGCCCCGGCCAACTGCTCCGCCAATGCGGTTGCGGCGTGGTCGAATTGACGCCACGTCAACGACGAGCCGTGGTGGTCGATGTAGGCGGCACAATCCGGGGACCGCTCGGCATTGCGGGTTACCGCATGCGACAACGTCAGATCCGACCACCAGCCGGCGGCGCGGTAGCGGGCCGACTCCTCGTCGGTGAAGGCCGGCGAACTCACGGTGCCAAGGCCGCCGGTGCTCATCGACCGATGATATTGCGAGGTGGCACGCGGATGACCGGCATTCGATGATCAGCTCGGCTGACGCAGCGGCAGGCCGGCCGCGCGGTAGATCGCATCGATCACGGTCATGTTCTCGATCGCATCCTCGGGCGTGGTTTTCACCGGCTCACCCCGAAGGACGGCGGCGGCGAATGTGTCGAGTTGATAGGCGTACGACGCACGCCGGGGAAAGCGCTCGATTCGTTTGCCTTCCGGCAATCGGATGGCCAGTCGGTGGATGAACTGCGGCGTGACCGGGTTGAACAACGACAACTCGCCCCGCTCGCCAACCACCCGGGTGCTGATCTCGAGCAGGCGCGACGACCACATCGAGCAGCGCACCCGGCCGGTGTGGCCCTCGCTGAACGTCAACTCGGCCGTCATTGCCCGGTCCACCTGCGCATCGCGTAGTTTGGCCCGGGCCGAAACCACCTTGGGTGTGGAACCGCCGAAGGTGCGAACCATGTGGACGGCGTAGCAGCCGGCGTCCATCAGAGCACCGCCTGCCAGCGCATAGTTGTAGCGAATGTCGGAGAACTTCGGCAACGGGAAGCACAACGCGGCCTCGACCCGCTTCAATCTGCCTAACGCACCCGAGGCAATGATCTGCTCGGTTCGCAGTGCCAGCGGATGGTAGCGGTAGTGAAACGCCTCCATCACCACTCGATCGGACTTCGCCGCCACCTCGGCGATCTCACGGGCCTCGGCAGCGTTGGCGGTGAACGGCTTTTCGCACAACACGTGCTTACCGGCGTCGATTGCCGCCCGAGTCCATTTGCCGTGCAAACCGTTCGGCAGCGGGTTGTAGATGGCATCGAGGTCTGGGTCGGCGATCAGCGCTTGGTAGCTGTCGTGCACGCGCGGGATGTCGTGTTTGGCAGCAAATGCTCGAGCCCTGTTGCCGTCGCGTGCGGCGACCGCGGCCACCACAACCGCAGGATTGTCTTTGGCCGGGTTGATGAGCGCCAATGGGGCGATCCGAGCCGCGCCAAGCACCCCGATGCGCAGTGGCTCTCCGTGTTGAGGCACGGACCGAAGCTAACACTTCGTCACACCGACAGTGCGCGAAACATAGCAACGCTCAATTTCTTTCGCAGTGTCGGTGTCTGCGCCGATAGTGCCTTCGAGCTGGTTTTCTCAGCGTCTCCATCTGCTTTGTTAATGCCGCGTGCAGAAAGGGGGCCTAGCTTTCGTCTATGCCCGCGGGCGGCCGAGAGGGAACATGGTGATCCCAGTTCAGTGGAGACTCGAAGACGAAATGCGCAATTGCGCTGTTGAACTGCGACAACTCGCATACACCCTGCAGAACGGGGTTGGTGAACACGAT
>JAVHWH010000191.1:0-4858 GCA_032159915.1 Mycobacterium sp. | reverse complement strand
CCCCCGAGAGATCCGCCCGCCACGAGTGCTCGGCTCATAGGCAAGTCCCGTCGTCCAGAATCTTGGAGCACGTACCGGCGCGCGCGGCACCGACGACTTGCAGTGTGTCGAGGTCACCACTGGCGACCGGGAATCCGAAGCGATCAGCGCCACGCGACGCCGGTGTACACGTCGCAGAAGGGTGCGTGGCGGCCATAGCTCCAAGAATCGCATTCCTGGCGCCCGCTGTCATTGGTGCTGACCCCTAGTCGCCGATCGCCGCCAGCAGAAAGCCGGCCTACCTACCATCGGCAGGAGCAGCTGCGCCTCGGCGGCGATCTCCCGACCGGCGCCTTGGACGGCACGGATGAAGAAGGATCTGGAACTACGCGTGCGCGCGTTCTCATCGTCGTCAGCCGCTGTCGCTCATCTGTAATGCACGACGGTGCGCTGCGCGCCGAGATCGATCGCCCCGTCATCGGTCGCCACCGCGGCATCGACGACATCGCCGCGGCGCAGATATTTCGGAACTTTGGCTTGCCGTGAGAAGAAGATTTTCCACTTGAGCTGGTCGGGGAGCAGTGACCCGATGACCTCGATTGGCTTGGGGGGTGCGCTGATTGCCGTATTACGTGCTCCTCGGCGCGGCATCGTTGCCATACGTGAACGCCCCGAAGTCCGCCTTCTCACCGGGCGGTATCCCAGTAGCCCCAAGGGGATCCGAGCCCACGCCGATGGACTGGTCGCCATCCTCTTACCAGGACTCGCCGGCGCAGACTGAGGGCCTGCCTGATCTGCGGTCGCGGCGCCGAGCGGGCTTGACCTGGGGTGCTCCCTTGAGAAGGTAGAGCTGGCGATCGCCCGCGGCTGCCTTGCTGTGATCAGCTCGTACGCAGCTCCGGGCGGCGCCGACGGGTCCTCCCGCCCGCCGACGCCGCGGCCGCGCTCAGGGCACCAAGCCGGCGAGCAGTTCCGAGGCAAGGCCCGTGAGGTTCACTGTAAGGTCGCCACCGGTGATCGAGACCGGTAGGCCCAGGTCAGTCATGACACTGGTCAACAGGGATGTGACGTCGAGCGTCGGGTCGGTGCCCAACAGGCTCGGCAGATCCGACGAGATCGGCGCGATGCTGCCGAGCGCGGCCAGCAGGTCCTGGGCCAAGTCCACGTCGAAGGTGGGCACGGCGCCCCCGGTCACTTCGGGAATGGTGAGGTCAAGGCTGAGCGTGCTGGGGAAGAGACCCTCCAGTGTGTTGAGCGGGATGCTGATGTCCGAGCTGCCGGCCACGCCGAAAAGCGACTCGAGGGTGCTGACCGACAAGCTGATGTCTTGGCTGCCGGCGCCGCCGAGGAGTGTCTGCAGGTCGGAGACCGAGAGGGTGATGTCGCTGCTGCCGGAGGTGCCCAGCAGCCCCTCGAGGGTGGCAGTGGAGACGCTGATGTCCTGGCTGCCGGTGCTGCCGAGCAGGTTCTCGAGGTCGCTCACGGACACGGTGATGTCCTGGTTACCGGAGCTGCCGAGCACCGACTCGAGGTCGCTGAGAACGGTGGCGTCGGAAATCGAAGGGGGAGTAATGGTCTCGTTACCGATACCGAGGTCATTGACGAAACTTTGGAGAGAGATGGTTTCTTTGGCGATGCCGAGGTTAATTGTGTACGACGGATTTCCGAGGTCGGCGACAATGGTGTCGACGGATATCGATGGGACGCTGATACTTCCGCCGTTGCCGAGGGCGTCGCCGAGGACTTGGTCAATGGTGACCGGCACAGTGATATTGCCCGCATTGGCGGCGTCGCCGAGCAGCCCGTCCAGCGAAATCGGCAGGGAGACGGTGCCGTCGGGAGCGGCGCCATTGAGCAGGCTGTCCAGGCTGACCGGCAGGGTCAGCCCGCCGCTGGGTGCGACGTCGCCAAGGAGATCGTCCAGGGAGACCGGCAGGCTGAGCGTGCCGCTGGGAGCGGCGTCGCTGAGCAGACTGTCCAGGCTGACGGGTAGGGAGAGAGTGCCGCTGGGCGCGAGGTCGTTGAGGATTGTGCTGACGTTGACCGAGAGGTCCAGGGAGCCTGGTTCTATCAGGGTCGGGGTTGTCGTCACATTGCCGCCGCCGACCGCGGACAACTCGTCGGCCACGGTGTTGCCCAGCTGCTGAAGTGCGTCGATCTGGCCGGTAACCGCGCCGTTGGTAGTGTTGGTGAGCAGCCCCAACTCGGGTGAAATCAGCTCGGAGCCAACGGTTTCGGGGTAGCCGTTGAGGAATGCGTACAAGACCGTGGTGGGCCCGTCTTCGAGGTCGGTGAGCGCCGCAGAGTAGTCGCCCCCGCTGAGCGCCGATTCGACGTTGTCCGTGACGGCCGTTAGGGCGGTGGAGGCGGCGTTCGACGCGTCGCTGCTGCTGGTGAGCAGTAGCGCGCCCTCGGTTAGCAGGGCGATCGGGTTGGTCAGGGGGTTCGAGGTGCCGGTCGACAGATCGCTGAACAGGGTGCTGAGACCTTGGGAGATGTTTGGGTCGGTCAGCCAATTACTGCTGCCGAGAGCCGTTTCCAACCCGGACCAGTTGGCTTCGGTCGTGTTGACCAGCTGGGACAAGTCGAACTCGTCATAGTCGACGAGCCGGACCTGTCGGTGCTGCACGTCAGGCCGCGGTGTAGCGATCGGACTGACGGCTATCACGCTAGCGCCCACGAGAACGACACCAGTGGTGATCCAGGGTTGAAGATTGCGCTGCATGTAAGGCCCTTTACGCACGTTGAGATATGGCTGAGACAAAGATGAAGGTTGTCTGATGTGGATCTGAGGATTTCAAGTCAGATGTTGCATGTGCGGTTTGGCTCCTGGCAACGCGCAGAAGCGAACTCACAGCGAGACGTCTAGTAATTACCGTTGTACCAACTGCGGGTGAGAAACTAGAGGAATGACCCCAAGTCGCCCGCGCGGTCGACCGCGCAGCGAGGAACACCGCGACGCCGTCCTGAAAGCCGCCATGGAACTGATGCTGGAGGACGACCTGCGCAGGGCGTCGGTCGACCGGATCTCTGCGCGCAGCGGCGTCAGCAAGGCAACGATCTACAAGTGGTGGCCGAACAGGACCGCGGTGGCTATCGACGCATTCCTGCACCAAATCATGGCCGATGCACCGGTGCCCGACACGGGCTCGGCGGCCGAAGACTTCCGCCTGACGTTGCGCGGCATGATGGGCTTCTACACCAGCCCGCTTGGCGCGATCTACGCCCAACTCGTCGGCGAGTCGCAGTTCTACCCAACTGAACGCGAGCGGATACGAACACGCCAAGTGAACGTCCGCCGAGGAGCCGTGAGAAAGATCTGGGACCGCGGAGTCGCCCGCGGCGAACTGGATCCGAACGTCGACCCTGAGGTCGCGCTGGATCTCATCTTCGGGCCCGCGATGTACCGCAGGGCAACCGGGCACGGAGGATTGACCCCGGCCGATGCCGACGCCATCGTGGCCACCGCGATGCGGGCGCTGGCTAGCTGATCGACGCCCTTGCGCTCCGTTCACGGTTCGGGGGAAAGTGTGGTTCTCCCGTCTAGGGTGCACCAGCTTCAAGGATCTTGCGTCCGGTGTTGGATTCGCCGGTGAATGTCACGCGATCGACGTCGGGACTTGTGGTTAGGGCTTCACCAGCTTCACCGGGGCCGCAGCCGTGCAGGATGTTGAGGACGCCTTTGGGTAGGCCTGCCTCGATGGCCAACTCGCCGAGACGGGTTATTTCATGGGTCGGTGCGGGGCCCGTTAACCGGATCACGACGAATGCTTCTCGGTTACAACTTCGAACGGCGCGCGGGGACGTTCAGGGTTGCATGGCTGCCTGATGGCATGATCTAGGGCTATGTCTCGGAACGGTCGGAGACCATGTGACGTAGTGCCAAACCTTTTGACGGGTTGGCGAACGCGGCGACCAAGTCGCGTGTCAGGCGTCACGCCGTGCGAAATGTCAACCACCCTTTGTCCGCCGTACCGCGTCGCGTTGTGTCCGAGCTGAACCGGCGCCGTTTTCTCGGGGCGCTCTCCGCCACCGTTCTTGGCGGCGTGGGCCTGTCCCACGACGTCCTCGGTGGACCGACGCGAACCCCGACGGCAGGTGCCGCTGCCGTCGCCCCGCTGCCCCGAGCGGGCGGCGAGGTCGTTGCCGGCGCACCATTGCCGCCGCCCGCGCCCATCGCGCGGGTGGCGCTGCCAGGTGGCGGCGTGCTCAGCAAGCTACCCGGGAACGGCAATCTGTTGGCGCTGACCGTTGATGACGGCGTGAACAGCGACGTAGTGCGCCTCTACACGCAGTTCGCCAAAGATACCGGCGTCCGGCTCACCTACTTCGTCAACGGCACCTACCGCTCGTGGACCGACAACCGGGCATTGCTGCAACCTTTGGTCGAGTGCGGCCAGATTCAACTGGGCAACCACACCTGGTCGCACCCGGACTTGACAAAGGTGCCCGCAAGCCGAGTGGCGCACGAGATCGCCCGTAACGATGAATTTTTAAAAAACACCTTCGGCGTGGACGCGCGACCGTACCTTCGGCCCCCCTACGGAAAGCACAACTCTGCCGTTGATGCAGTGGCCGCCGATCTTGGCTACACCGCGATCACGTTGTGGTCGGGTTCGCTGGCGGATTCCACCGTGATCACTGAGGACTACATCATTCAGATGGCCCAGCGGGCTTTCACCGGGCAGGCGATCGTGATCGGACACCTCAACCACCTACCGGTCACCCACGTCTATGGGCAACTCCGCGATCTTATCCGCGCTCGCAACTTACGCACTGTGACGTTTGACGATGTCTTCCTCGCCCACTAGGCAGGCCATTCAGCCGCACCCCGTGCTTTGCGACGACAGCCGGTCAGCACCGAACTTCATGTCGGACA
>JAVHWH010000185.1:0-75511 GCA_032159915.1 Mycobacterium sp. | reverse complement strand
CGCACCACCTCGGCACCGAGGTCGCCGAGCAGCATGCCGCAGAAGGGGCCCGGCCCAAGGCCGCCCATCATCACCACCCGCACCCCGTGCAGCGGACCGGTCATGACGACCACGACTGCCGGCGCGCCGCCGCTTCCTCGGTCGCATGGCTGAGCACCTGGTTGCGGTTCTCGAGTTCAAGAGCTGGACCGAGCCCGGCCGCGTCGGCGTTGACCTGCAAGGCGCGCTTGGTCAATTGGACACCCAGCGGTGTGAGTTCGGCGATGTGAGAAGCAATTTCGAGCGCGCGGTCAGCGAGTTCCTCGGGCTCGGTCACCTCGCTGACCAATCCGCGGCGCTCGGCTTCCTCCGCGGATACCGTGCGGCCGGTCAACATCCAGTCGGTGGCGACACTGGTGCCGACGATGCGCGGCAGGAAATAGCTCATCCCCATCTCCGCGCCGGACAAGCCGAGCAGGATTGCGGCGTTGCCGAATGATGCTGCGGTCGAACAAATTCTGATGTCGGCCGCCAGGCAGAGCGCAAGTCCCGCACCGACGCAGGGACCGTTGACCGCGGCGATCACCGGTTGCGGGACGTCGCGTACCGCCTGCGGCAGCGCTGCCATCGTCTCCTGGAAACGTAAGCGGTCGATCGCGGGCGCGGTCGGCGCCGGTAACCCGGCACCGAAGTCCCGCATATCGATGCCCGAGCAAAAGCCACGTCCGGCGCCGCTGATGATGACGGCGTGCACCGAGGCGTCGGAGCCCAAACCGGCGAGAGTGCGGGCGAGCTCCCCGACCATGACCTCGTTGATCGCATTGAGCCGCTCTGGCCGATTCAGGTGCAGCACGACGACGCCGTCGTGTGGCCGCTGCACGCTCAACGTCTCGGTTGCCGTCAATCGAGCCCTCTCCGTCGCGAGCCCTGGAACACTCGTTCGCGTATTAGGAGAATGCTATTCTTCGCGACCGTGCCGGCGCAACGGGCCTAGACGAAGTCCGATCCGCCGTCGACGTTCACTGTCGCGCCGGTGACATAGCCGTTCCGTTTGGACGCCAGGTAGGTGGTGATGGACGCGATCTCCTCGGGAAGCCCGGCCCGCCCAAGATCACACGGCTGGTGGAAGTTGTTTTCGATCCACGTCATGACGTCGTGCGGATCGGATGCGTCGAGTCCGTCGGCGGCGAGGATGTCTTTGAGATTCTCGGTGAAGCTCGCGGTCACAATGGTGCCCGGACAAATGCAGTTCACCAGGATCCCGTCTTTGGCAAGGCTTTTCGACAGGTTCTTGGTGACGCTGGACAGCGCCGCCTTAGACGCCGTGTAGGCGACGATGCGCGGGCTCTGCCGCTGGATGGAGTGCGCTGACAGCGTGACGATGCGGGCCCAGTCCGCGGCCCGCAGCATCGGCAGCGCAGCACGCACCGAGCGGACGCCGGACATCGTGCCGAGCGTGAAGGCCGCGTCCCAGTCGGCGTCGTTCATCTGCTCGAAGAACCCGTCGCCCGGACCGATGGTGTGGACCAGGCTGTTCAACCGTCCCCACCGCTGCGACACCTCGGCGAAGCCGGCCGTGATCGAGGCGGCGTCGGTCATGTCCACGCTGATTCCGACGGCGTCGGGCGCGCCGGCAGCCCGCAGTGAGTCCACCGCGGCATCGAGGGCCGCCTGGCCGCGCGCCATCACGGCAACGCTGGCCCCCTCGGCTGCCAAGGTCTGCGCGATCGCCAAACCCATGCCCTTGCTGCCGCCGGTGACGACGGCCGTCGATCCGGTCAGTCCCAGGTCCATTGCTGCTCCCTACTGTCGGCCGCGCGCGGCGATGTCGTCGATTGTTGCGGCGCGCACCCCGAGGCCGCGCAGGCAGAACCAGAGAACGCGGCTACGGACCTCAACTGGTTCGGAGTGGCCTCCGGCCCAGTGTCGTTGGGTGCTCGCCCACACCGCCCCGTGGATGAGCTGTGCTTCGGCTACCGGGTTGATGTGGTCGAACACGCCGACGTTCAGACCACGGCTCAACTGCTCGATCAGTGGCTTGAGCATTTCCTCGAACGCGGGCTGGATCAGTTCGGGGGCGGCGAACATCTGCGACTGCGCCTCCAGCGACAACCGGCGCAGGTCGGACTTGATGTTCTCGTCGAACGCCAGGTCGAGGCGTCCGTCGATCCAGGCAGCTACCGCCTCGACCGGGCCGGCTGTCTTCGCCATGCTCTTTGTCAGCCGGCGCTTTTCGACCCGGGCCGTCTCATAGAAGACCGCAGCGATCACGTGGTCCTTCGACTCGAAATGCCGGTAGAAGGCGCGGGTGCTGAGGTCGGCGCGGTCCAGGACAGCTGCGACGCTGAGGCTTCGAACTCCATGTTCACACAATGCCTCGGTGGCAGCGGCCAGGATCGTTCGGCGCACAGTCGGATCGGGTGCCAGCTTGCTGCGACGCCGCCTAGTGGGAGCGGTCATGCGGTGGCGTCGGGGGTACGCATACCTAGCCTTAAGTGAGAATACTGTTTTCAATTAACTATCCGACCACTACACCGCGGCGCGGCGGGATTGTCAATGGCCGATTGGACTCCTTTCATCTCGAAACAGAAGCCAGGGCTGTAAGAATCGAAATGTCACGACCGTGGCGGCTGGCTCGTGGCAAGGAGGGCACGTGACGGATGGTGAAACCGCCGATGGCGTGACGATCGTCCGGTTGGACAACGCACCGGTGAACGCGCTCGACCTGGGCTTGCTCGAAACGATCATTGCTTCAATGGCAACCGTGGATGGCCCGATCGTCCTCACCGGCGCTGGACGGGCTTTCTCCGCCGGTGTCGACCTGCGAGCCCTCATCGAAGGCGGCACTGACTATGCCGAGCGATTCGTCGCGGCGTTGTCTGAGGCGTTTCTCGCGGTCTATGACCACCCCGCGCCGGTGGTCGCGGCGATCAACGGGCATGCGATCGCCGGTGGCTGCGTGTTGGCGATGTGCGCCGATGTGCGGATGATGTCCGGTGGGACCATCGGTCTGACCGAACTCTCTGTCGGCGTCCCGTTTCCGGTGGCGGCCCTGGAGATATGCCGCGACGCCATGGGGGCATCGGCGGCCCGAGCGGCTCTGCAGGCCAAGACGATCGACGCCGATACCGCGCTGGCCCGCGGCTGGCTCGACGCCGTCGTCACCAAAGACGAGTTACTACCCCGCGCGCTGGCCACCGCACGTGAGCTCGGGCACTACTCGCCGGCCGCCTACGCCGCCACCAAAACTCAGTTGCACAAGCCGGTTCGCGCCGCGATCGACGCCGGCGTCACGGCCGACGCGGACGTTCGGGCCAGCTGGATATCGGCGGAAACCCGCGGCCGGATCGCCGCGTTCCTCGAGTCGCTGGCCCGCGGACGCTGAACGTCGTGACGCTTTGGATGGTCCACGCCGAGCGGACAATCAGCGAAGTGATACCCGCTCCGCCGAACGCGGTCCGCGACTTCTATGTCGATCTCGACAACATCAAAGAGTTCCACCCACTGGTGGTCTCGGTGCAGGAGTTAGCGCGCACTGAAACCGACCAGGGCTACCAGCAGACCTATCGCGTGCGTGACCGTATTCCGCTGGGGCCGTTGTCGATGCCGATCACCTACTGGGCACAGGTACAGGTTCCGACCGACGGTGACGTGATCACCGAGGCGCGTCAAGTCCCCCAGGTTCGGCTCAACGGCGTGGTGAGCTTCCAGCCGACCGGGGCCGGCACTCGTCTCACTGAGCGGCTGAATATCACGGCGCCCCGACTCCTTGCCGCAATGACTCAGCGCGAGGCGGTCGACGCGCACGTCGCCATGCTGGCCGGCATCCGCAACCACTTCGAAAGCCTCTGAGCATCAGACGAATTGCTGACGGAGGTCTTTCTTGAGCACCTTGCCGTAACTGTTCTTCGGCAATGCGTCGACGACCAGGTACCGCTTCGGGCGTTTGAAGCGGGCGATACGCGCCAACAGATGCGCGTCGAGGTCAGCCAGGTCCGCTGTCCCGACAATGAAGGCCACCACGATCTCGCCCCACTCCTGGTCGGGTGCCCCGACCACGCACGCTTCGGACACCCCGGGATGTTCGAGCAGCGCTTCTTCCACCTCGCGCGGATAGATGTTGGAACCGCCGCTGATCACGACGTCCTTCGAGCGGTCGTGCAACGTCAGGTAGCCAGCCGTATCGAAGGAGCCCATGTCGCCGGTGCGAAGCCAGCCGTCACGCAGCGTCTCAGCGGTGGCCGCGGGATTACCCCAATAGCCGGCCATCACGACGTCACCGCGGCAGACGATTTCACCGATCTCACCCGCCGGCGCCGACGTGCCGTCGTCGCGTAGCACCGCGACTTCAGTGCCTGACCGTTGGTAGCCAACCGAGCCGAGGATCGCGTCGTCGGCCGTCTCGTGGTCGGCACGACGCAGGCCGGTGATTGTCATGGGCGATTCGCCTTGGCCGTAGATCTGCGCGAATACCGGTCCGAATGCTGCCAGCGCCTTTTTGATGCCGTCTACGTACATCGGGCCGCCGCCGTAGATGATGGTCCGCAGTTGTACCGGACGTGGGCGGCCGGTCTCGATCACGCGCTGCACCATGGTCGGCGCCAAGAATGCGCTGCAACCGGGGTGGTGCTCGCAGAGGTCCAGGAACTCGGCCGGCTCGAATCCGCTACGCTCCGAGATGACTTGGCGGGCGCCGCGGGAGACATAGGCCGGGATGTAGAGGCCGGAGCCGTGCGACATCGGTGCGGCGTGCACCAGGCTGCAGTCCTGGTCGGGGGAATCCATGTCGGCCAGATGCGCAACCGTCATCGCCATCAGATTCCGGTGGCTGAGCATCGCGCCCTTGGACTTGCCGGTCGTTCCGCTGGTGTAGAACAGCCAGGCCAGGGTCGACGGGTCGGTGGTCGGCACCGCAACCGGCGCGGCGGCGTACCGGCGCGAATACGATTCTGAGTCAACGGCTTCCACCGGACGACCGATTTCCAGCTGTGCGGCGATCGAGGCTGAGGTGAAGACGTGCGAGGCGTCGGCGTCGTCGAGGATCTGCGTCATCTCGCGGGGATGCAACTTGTAGTTGATCGGCACCACCACACACTCGGCGGCCCAGATGCCGAACAGCAACTCGACAATCTCCGGCCGGTTCTCACTGGCGACGGCGATCCGTGCACCCGCCGGGTAGTCGTGGCGGATCGAGCCGGCCAGACGCAGTGCGCGCTCACGCAGCTCGCTCCAGGTACAGCAGCGTCGCCGGCCGTAGTAGATCGCGCCGTGGTCGGGAAAGCGTTGCGCGGCTTGACTGAGCAACGCAAACAGATTCACTGCGCCGTCCACTCCGACGTCAACGCATACTTCGACAGGTACTTCGTCGAACTCCATCCGCCGTCGACAACGATCGTCTGTCCGTTGATGAAACTTCCGCCCGGCGAACACAAGAACGCCACGGTACTCGCCACGTCATCGACGGTGCCGAGCCGCTGATGAGGGGTCATCTCGACCTGCATCCGGCGGAACCGGGGATCTTTTAGCCGCTCTTCGGTCATCGCCGTCTGGATAACGCCGGGGGCGACAGCATTGCAACGGATGCCGTGTGCGCCGTACTGGGCGGCGATGTGGGTGGTCAGCGCTGTCAACCCCCCCTTTGCCGCGGAGTACGGTCCCCCCCGCAGCCCGCCGACGACAGCAAAGGTCGACGTGATGTTGATGATCGCCGAGCCGGCCCTCATGTGCGGCAACACGTCTCGCGCCAACCGGAACGGCGCCTTCAGCATGACGTCGAGGAAGTAGTCCAGGGTGTCGTCATCGGTGTCGTGCAGCGGCGTCGGGTTGCCGACCCCGGCATTGTTGATCAGAAAGTCGACGTGGCCCCAGCGCTCGACCGCGGCGAGGACGACACGGGCCGGGCCGTCGCGGTCGGTGAGGTCGACCGCCACCGTTGCGATGCGTTCGCGATCGCCGGCCGCTGCGGCCAGTTCGTTCAGCCGGGTCTGATTACGGCCGGTGGCCAGCACGGCCATGCCCATCCCGGCCAGCTTGGTCGCACATCCGAACCCAATTCCACCGGTTGCGCCGGTCACGATCGCTACCTGCATGTCATCCATCCGTCGTTGTCAGGGCTGTCTGGATCTGGTGTTTGAGCACTTTGCCGGCGTCGTTTCTCGGCAGAGCCTCCCAAATGACCACCTGCTCGGGCGCTTTGAAGATAGCGACTCCGTGGGATTGCAGAAAGACGCGGAGGCTGTCGACGTCGGGGTGTTGTTGATCGTTGGGCACGATGACAGCGCAGGCTCGCTCGCCGGTGCGAGGGTCGGGCAGACCGACGACGGCGACCTCGGCGACGCCGGGATGGCTGATCAGAATGTCTTCGATCTCTTTGGGCGCGATGTTCTCACCGTTGCGGATGATGAGGTCCTTGGTCCGGCCGGTGATCACGAGGTACTCGTCGTCGACCCAGCGGGCCAGGTCGCCAGTACGGAAATAGCCTGCGGCGTCGAATGATTCGGCTTCGTCGGTGGCGTGCAGGTATCCGACCAGCATCTGTGGGCCACGGGCGTGGATTTCACCACCGTCACCGCGCAGCTCCACCTGCGCGAATCCGGGCCGTCCGTCGGTGTCGGCAGCGTGGTCAGGGTCGAGCGGTGCACCGACGGTGGTCACCGGTACTTCAGTGGAGCCGTACACCCGGGTGACGGCGGCCCGGTCGAAATAATCTGCGGCTCGGCGGATCAGTGACGGTGAGACCGAGGCGCCGCCGCATACGAACAGCTTCAGCTCAGGCAGTCGGGTTTGGGCGCGCTCGGCTGCTGTGAGCAACTGCTCGAGGAACGGCGTTGCACCGGCGATGTGGGTACAGCCTTCTCGTTCGATCAGCTCGACCGCGGACCTGGCATTCCAGCGGTCCATCAGCACGGCCGACGTGCCCAGCTGCAGCGGACATTCGAACGCGTAGATGCTGCCGCCGATGTGGGCGATCGGCGATGGCACCAGGAACCGGTCGCCGGGTCGCACCTGCCAGTGCTCGCGGAGTTGGGTGATCAAGGCGTGCATCGAGTTATGGCTGTGCAGAACGCCTTTCGGGCGACCGGTGGTGCCTGACGTGTAGAGGATCATCCGCACCGCATCGGGATCCAGCGCGGGCAGCCGGGTTGGCGGTGAGTCGGCCGCGGGCAACGGCGCGCCGCCGCGTACCAGGACGACCTCGGGCGGGTTTGCCAGCTGCGCGACGACCCGGGCCAGCATCGCCGCGTAGTCGTGTCGCCCGAACACCGCCGGCACAAAGATCATCCGGGTGTGGGCGTCGTTGAGGATGAACAGCAGCTCATGATCCCGCAGCGAGGGCAGGATGGGGTTGACCACCATTCCGGCGAGGGTCGCCGCGAGGTAAATGACCGCGGCCTCATGCCAATTGGGCAGGATGAAGGACACCACGCTGCCGATCGGCATCCGTTCCAGCATCACCGCTGCCAGCGCGGTGGCCTGCTGGTTGAGGTTGTGGCAGTCGACCTGGCAGTCGCCGTCGATCAGCACCACCCGCCTGGGAGTTCGTTGTGCGGCGCCGGCGAGCGAATCGGCTAACGTGTCGCGCGTCCACCAGCCCCGCGCATAGGCTTCGGCGGCCCGCTCGTCGTCCCAGCGGACCGTTCGTCCACCGATCACTTTGGTGTTCGACATCGCCGCATGTGAGGTTAGCCGCGGACTCGTCGCATCGTCATCGTGTGACGGAAACGGGACGCCGGATGCGTGTTGATCGTCAGCTGTGCGACTTCGCCGTCGGAGGTGGCATAGGTGCGGTGCACTTCGAGCCCGGGGCTGCCTACGTCGACGCTGAGCTGCTCGGCCAGCGTTGCAGGGATCAGCACCGCGGCGATCTCCTGGCGAACCTCGACGATGCTCAGCCCGTAGATGTCCTCGACCAGGGGGAAAATCGGACCAGTGTGACGTGGTAGCAGTCGGCCGACCCCGGCGAAAGCCCGGTTGATGTAGTACTCGGTCCGGCAGATCGGAACCTCGGCCCCGTCGATCCGCCGAAAGCCCTTGACAGCCAACCATTCTTCACCACAGTCGAGCCCGGTCCGGGCGGCCAGCTCGTCGTCGATCACCGTCATCCCGGTGGATTCGATCGCGAATTGGGCGCCGGTGGCGAAGGTTAGCAGGTCGTTGATCGAGACGACGTCCTGGACATAGGAGTCCGCGGATGGACGCGGTACCACCAGCGTGCCGGCGCGCGGGCGCGATGCCACCAGATTGTCGTCGCGCAGCCGTCGGAGTGCTTCCCGGACCGTGTAGCGGCTGACCGAGAATCGCTCGCACAGTTGATGTTCGGTGGGCAGCTGCGATCCCACCGGGTACACGCCGTCGACGATGTCCTTCCGCAGAGCGCGCGCCACCTGCAGGTAGCGGTGATCGATGGCGTCAGTCATCGTGGCCGCCGTGCCGAAGAGCCAGCACGCTGCCGTCCGCATCGGCCGACACATACAGCGTGCCGTCAGGCCCGGCGGTGATGCCGGCGAACGGCCCCTGCGGCCCGGAGAACGGCGGCATGCCCTTGAGCGGCTTGGGAATCACGCCGGGGGCCGCGCCGAGCGGCAAACCGGAGGCAATGGTGCACCGCGACCCGTCGGACAGATCCACCGCGACCAGCGCCTTGGCGCCGGCATCGACGACATACAACCGGTTGTTGTGGACCAGAATGCCTTGCGGACGCTCGAATTCAGCCGCCACGGTCTCACGCCCGGACCCGGTGAGGGTGACCACCCGGCCGCCGCCAGCCTCTGAGACCAGCCACCCGCCATCGGGTGCGACCGCAACCCCGATCGGATCGGCCAACCTTGACGCGATCACCTCGACCTTCCCGCTCCGGATCGACACCACCCGTCCCGTTCCCAGTTCGGCGGCCGCGATCGTCCCGTCGGTAGCGATCGCCACGCCGTAAAGCTGATCGAACCCGTCGGCCAGCACGTCGCTTTCGCCGTCCGCGGGCCGATAGCGCGAGACCTGACCACCCGATGTGGTGACGACGAACTCGCCAGGTCCAGCGGGAGCCAGTCCGCGGAGGAACCCGGGGTATCCCGGGGTGAAAAGCATGCCCACTGTCTGCAAGGTGCGGTCGGGCCGCAGCGCGTAGAAGTAGGTGCCGTCGGCGACATAGAGCCTGCCGTCGCCGCCGACGGCCAGGTCCAGTGGCCAGTTCAACCCGCCCGGCAACAGGGCCTCGGTGGCACCGTCGGCGAGGATCTCGGTGATCTCGCCGGTGAAGTTCGAAACGAACAACCGGTCACCGACGAAGGTCGAATTGTCAAGCCCTGGGCCGAGACTGGCCAGCACCGTCTGCGCACCGGTACGCGGGTCGATCCGCAACACCTGGCCGCTGTGCACTTGGGTCGAGACGATGTGGCCGGCCGAGTCGAATTTCACCGAGTCGGGCACGCCGAGACCGGAGGCGACCGTTTCGGGAGCACCCCCATCGAGGTCGATCCGCCAGATCTCGTTGGCCCCCATCACCGGGAAGTACAGCAAGCCGTCGGGGCCGACTTCCATCGCGTTGGGCGACGGGACGTTGTCCAGGATTACCCGCGGCGCGCCACCGTTGAGGTCGAGCTCGAGAAGCTTTCCGCCCTCGCGACATTCGCCGACGAACAACCGGCCGTGGTGCACGGTGATGCCGTTGGCGGACGGGATATCTGCGCGCAGCACCCGCACCTGACCGTCGGCGCTGCGGACGCTGACCCGGCCGTCCATCACCTCGGTGGCGTAAAGATCGCCGTACGGACCGAACGCGACATCGTCGGGCGCGATGATGTCGCCGCCCTTGGCGCTGATCGTCTCCAGCTGGCGGGTACCGACGTCGAGTGCGCTGATCTGGCTGCCGGTCACCTGCGCGATGTAGATCCGGCCATCGGGTCCGGCCCGCAGCCCATTGGCGCCGAACAGCCTGCTGGGCGGGGTGAGCCACTCCATGCGCCACCCTGGCGCGAGCGTGGGTGAGCCCGCTGCGCCGGAGCGACCTTCATGCAGCAACATCGGTGATGACTCCCATGGACCCTGGTGCCGTGGCGTCACGGCTGCTCCAGCGGGTGACGTTAGCAACCAGGCTTGGTCCAGACAATAGCCAGACACAGTTACGCAACGACGACTTGACGCTCAGCGATTTGCAGAGAATCATATTCTCAATTATGCGCATCATCATGTTTTGTCCGGACAAAACGTAGGCGAATTCTCATAGTGGTCCAGAATCTGCTCGATCTGCAGGGTCGCGTGGTAATCGTGGCCGGCGCCGCGGGTGGCGGCATCGGCACCACCGTTGCCCGCATGGTGGCCGAGGCGGGTGCGACGGTCGTCGCGGTCAGCCGCGGCAAGGACAATCTCGACACGCACATTTCTCCGCTGGTGGAACGCGGCCTGCCGATCGTTCCCGTTTCCGCTGACGTCGGTACCGAGGACGGCGTGATCGCGGCGATGGACCAGGCGCAGCGTGCCGACGGCGATCTGTACGGCTTGGTCAATGTGGCGGGCGGGGCCGCGCCGCAGACCTGGATGCCCTCGACCCGGGTGACCCGCAGCGACTGGCGCGACCTGTTCGCTGCCAACCTGGAGACCGCGTTTTTCATGAGCCAGGCGGTGGCCGCGGAATTGAAAGCCGGCAGCCGCCGCGGGTCGATCGTGTCGATCTCCTCGATCAGCGGGATGAACACCGCGCCGTTCCACATCGCCTACGGCACGGCCAAGGCCGCGATCGCGGCGATGACCCGGACCATGGCCGTCGAGCTCGCCGTCGACGAGATTCGGGTGAACGCGGTGGCCCCCGGCGTCACCGCGACGCCGGCCTCGCTCACCTACGTCGACGACGACGCCGAGCGGGATCGCCGCGCCATCGCGATGGGCCGGCGCGGCCGTCCCGAGGAAATCGCCGGCGCGATCCTGTTTCTGTTGTCCGACCTGTCCAGCTACATCACCGGCCAGACCCTGCTGGTCGACGGCGGCCTCGACCTCAAATGGACGCACCTCGACGCAGACAACACCTCCCTATTCCTCAAGGACGACTCCTTCCGGGCAACGATAAGGAGCATGGAATGACCGACGTCCAAGCAGTCGAAGCGGGCGAGCTGGCTGAAGAACTTTCCGCCCCTATGACCATCGGCGTCGAGGCCTACCTGTCCGAAGGCTATGCCCGGGCCGAGCGCGACAAACTGTGGCGCAAGGTATGGCAACAGGTCGGCCGGGTCGAAGACCTGCCGAAGACCGGCAGCTTCCTCACCTACGACATCCTCGACGACTCCGTCATCGTGGTGCGCACCGGTCCGGACACTTTGAAGGCCCACTACAACGTCTGCGTGCACCGCGGGCGGCGCCTGGTCGACACTCCTGAGCGTGCGAAAAGCGCTTGCGGGCATAAGAAGTCATTCGTATGCGGGTTCCACGGCTGGACCTACGGCCTGGACGGCGACTGTACCCACATCCCGGAGCAGCAGGACTGGCAAGGCTCACTGACCCCGCAGAACACCCACCTGGCTCCGGTGCATGTCGACACCTGGGGCGGCTGGATCTGGATCAACCTGGATCAACACTGCGAGCCGCTGCGCGACTATCTCGAGCCGGCCGCCACCATGCTCGACCCGTTCGACTTGCAGAACATGCGGGTCAAATGGCGCAAATGGCTGACTTTTCAATGCAATTGGAAGGTGGCGATCGAGGCGTTCAACGAGACCTACCACGTCGCCACCACCCACCCGCAGTTCAACAAGTTCGGGACGTTCCGCGGTTGGGCCAAGGCGCAGGGTAAGCACAGCAACATCGGCTACGACGCGCCGAAAGATCTCTCCGAGACGAAGTCGAAGATCCGGCTCGGTACCGGAGATCCGCGGATCTCCACGGCCGAGATGCAGGTCTACACGCTGGAGGAAACCAACGCCACCACCACCAAAACCCTGGTCGATGCCGCGAAGCGACTCGCCGATGAGCTGCCGGAGGACACCCCGGCCGACAAGGTGCTCAGCCATTGGCTGGCCGCCGCGCGAGGCGACGACGCTGCCCGCGGCGTGATCTGGCCGACCATCGATCCCGAGCACTTGGCCAAGAGCGGCACCGCGTGGCAGATTTTCCCGAACTTCCAGATCGGCCAAGGTTTGACAACGGCGCTGTGCTACGGCGCGCGGCCCAATGGCTACGACCCGAATAGCTGCATCTTCGAAGCGGCCTGCTACGAGCTCTACCCCGAAGGCCAAGAGCCGCAGACCGAGTGGGCGTACCTGGAGGCCGACGATCCCGACTGGCGCACCGTTTTCCCGCAGGATTTCTCCAACATGGCCGCCGTGCAGCAAGGCATGAAATCGGGTGGTTTCACCGGAACCAAGCCGAACCCCTACATGGAACGCAGCACCGTCAACCTGCATTACCAGTTGTCGAGGTATATGGGTACCGGCGAGCCGAGGGAAGTTTCGGACAAGGAGCAGCCACACCCATGACGATGTACCAGGACACTTGCGGGCCGAGCCAGACGCCCGACGACGTCGACATTGAGGCCCTGCGGGAGAAGTACCGGCTGGAGCGGGAAAAGCGGCTACGTAAGGAAGGTTCCAAGCAGTACATCGAATTAGAGGATGACTTCGCCGGCTACTACGAAGTCGATCCCTACACGCCGGTGACTCCGCGCGCTCCGATCACTGAGGACATCGACGTGGCGGTGCTCGGTGGCGGTTTCGCCGGCCTGCTGGCGGCTGCGCACTTGAAAAAGGCGGGCGTCGACGATGTCCGCATAATCGAGCTCGGCGGCGACTTCGGTGGGGTCTGGTACTGGAACCGTTATCCCGGCATCCAATGTGACAACGAATCGTATTGCTATATACCGCTTCTCGAAGAACTCGGCTTCATGCCATCGAAGAAGTTCGCCGACGGCGCCGAGATCTACCAGCACTGCCGGAACATCGGCAAGCATTTTGGGCTCTACGATTCGGCGATCTTTTCCACCCAGGTACACGATTTGCGGTGGAACGAAGAGATCAATCGCTGGCGGATCAGCACCAATCGCGACGACGATATTCGCGCCCGGTTCGTGGTGCTGGCGTCGGGGCCGTTTCACCGGCCGAAACTGCCCGGCATACCGGACATCAAAACATTTGCCGGGCACAGCTTTCATTCGTCACGATGGGACTACGACTACACCGGAGGCGACGTCACGGGGGGTTTGGACAAGCTGGCCGACAAGCGTGTCGGGGTGGTCGGTACCGGTGCCACCGGGATTCAGATCGTGCCCTTCTTGGCCCGCGATGCTAAGCACCTGTACGTCTTCCAGCGCACCCCGTCCACCGTCGACGCGCGTAACAACATCCCGACTGACCCGGAATGGGTCAAGACGCTGCAGCCGGGCTGGCAACGTGAACGCCAGCGCAACTTCCACGCCTGGACGTTCGAGGGCATGGCGCTGGGTCAGCCGGACCTGGTGTGCGACTTCTGGACGGAGCTGGGGCGCAACACCGCGGCCCGGGTGCTGGCTCTGGATGATCCGGCGTCGATGGCGCCCGAGCAGTTCATGGCGATCCGGGAAGAAGAAGATTACAAGATCATGGAGCGCCTGCGGCGGCGCATCGACACTTTGATCGACGACGACGCCACCGCCGAAGCGCTCAAGCCCTACTACCGATTCCTTTGCAAGCGGCCGTGTTCCAACGACGACTATCTGGCTGCTTTTAACCGGCCGAACGTGACGCTGGTCGACGTGTCGTCGAGCAAGGGGGTCGAGCGGGCCACCGAGAACGGGCTGTTCGCTAACGGGGTGGAATACGAGCTGGACTGCATCATCTACGCCAGCGGCTTCGAGATCACGACTGAGATCAGCCGTCGCTACTCGATCGAAACCATCGAGGGTCGCGACGGGCTGTCCCTGTTCGATTACTGGAAGGACGGCTATAAAACGTTGCACGGCATGACGACTCGTGGTTTCCCGAACCAGTTCTACACCGGGTTCACTCAGGTCGGCATCTCCGCCAACATCGCCGCCAATTACGAGCTGCAGGGCGAGCACATCGCCTACGTCATCGCCGAGGCACTGGAGCGGGGCGTAACCACCGTGGAGCCCAGCCAGGAGGCGCAGGAGCAGTGGTGCGCGACGGTTCGGGAAACCGCGATCGACAACTCGGCCTTCGACGCCCAATGCACGCCTGGCTATTACAACAACGAAGGCGGTGGCGGGGGAGAGGGAATCCGGTCACACCTGGGTGAGCCTTACGGTCCGGGGTTCTACGCCTTCGAGGACTTGTTGCGGGTGTGGCGCGACAAGGGGAACCTGGAAGGGCTGGTGCTCGGCGCTTGAGCGAAACCCGTGCGCCGCAATTGCGATTCGACGACCGCGTTGCCGTGGTGACCGGCGCCGGCCGCGGGTTGGGTCGCGCGTACGCGCAACTGCTTGCCGCTCGCGGGGCAAAAGTGGTCGTCAACGACGTGGGCGGCGCCATCGATGGCAACGGGATCGACACTGGGCCGGCCGAGCAGGTGGTCGGCGAGATCACCGCTGCCGGAGGTGAGGCCGTCGCGTGTAGCGCGTCGGTTGCTACCCGCGAAGGGGGCGAGTCGATCATCAAAACCGCCCTCGAGCACTACGGGAGCATCGACATTCTGGTTCACAACGCGGGCAACGTCCGTCGCGGCTCGTTGAAGGACATGAGTTATCAGGACTTCGACGCTGTGCTCGACGTTCATTTACGCGGTGCATTTCACGTGGTTCGGCCGGCGTTTCCGGTCATGTGCGAGGCAGGCTATGGCCGCATTGTGCTGACGTCGTCGATCGGCGGCCTATACGGCAACCACAGCGTGGCCAACTACGCTGCCGCCAAGGCGGGCGTGATTGGGTTGTCCAATGTCGCCGCGCTCGAAGGCGCAGCCGACGGCGTGCGGTGCAATGTGATCGTGCCGGCCGCGGTGACGCGTATGGCGGACGGCATCGACACCTCCGCCTATCCGCCGATGGGTGCCGATCTCGTTGCGCCCGTGGTCGGTTGGCTAGCCCACGAAAGCTGCTCAGTGACTGGCGAGCTGTTCATCGCCTTGGCGGGCCGGGTCGCACGGGCGGTGATTGCGGAAAGCCAGGGCGTGTCCCGGCCTCACTGGACGGTCGAGGACGTCGGCAGCCATCTCGACGCGATCCGAGACATGGCGGCGCCACTCATCTTTCCGGTCGTCCCAGATGGACATAACGAGCACATTCGTTACAGCTTCGGTGCGGCTGACCGCTCGAACGACCAAGGAGCCCTTCATGGCTAGCCGAATGGGTCCGATGGCCGATGTGCGCGTAGTCGACCTGACCGCGATGGTGATGGGACCGTATTGCACCCAGATCATGGCCGACATGGGCGCCGACGTCATCAAAGTCGAGCCGCCGCAGGGAGATAACACCCGCTACATCTCGGTAGGTCCGGCGCCGGGCATGAGCGGGGTATTCGTCAACGTCAATCGGGGCAAGCGCAGCATTGTCCTGGATCTGCAAACCGACGCCGGAACGCGGGCGTTGCGGGCTCTGATCGAAACCGCCGACGTGTTCATCCACTCGATGCGCGCCAAGGCGATCGACAAGCTGGGTTTCGACTACGGCAATGTCGCGGCGATCAATCCCGCAATCGTCTATACCAATTGTTACGGTTACGGCCGGCGGGGGCCGGATCATGACCGACCCGCTTACGACGACACGATTCAGGCCGAATGCGGTCTGCCGGCGGTGCAAGAGCAATTGACCGGCCAGGCTGATTACGTCGGCACCATCATGGCCGACAAAGTGGCCGGATTGACGGCGCTCTACGCCACGATGATGGCGCTGTTTCATCGCGAGCGCACCGGCGACGGGCAAGAGGTCGAGGTCGCCATGTTCGAGACCATGGCTTCTTTCGTCCTCGTCGAACATGCCAACGGTGCCCTGTTCGATCCACCCCTGGGACCCGCGGTGTATCCGCGCACCGTGGCGCCCAACCGCCGCCCGTACCGCACCAGTGACGGCTACATCGCAGCGCTGATCTACAACGACAAGCACTGGAACGCCTTCATGAAGGCCGTGCAGCCACCATGGGCCAGCGACCGGTATTCGACACTGGAACTGCGGACCCCCGAGATCGACACGATCTACGGCCTGGTGGCCGAAACGATGAAAGAGCGGTCCACCGCCGATTGGTTGGCGCTGCTGCGCGAACTCGAGATTCCGGCCGCGCCACTGAACACACCCGGCGCGTTATTCGACGATCCGCATCTGAACGCCGTCGGCATGTTCGAGACGGTGGAAACCCCGCACGGATCGGTGCGCTTTCCAGGCGTACCGACCTGGTTCTCGCGTACACCAGGTCGCGTCGCAGGCCCGGCCCCAGAACTCGGCGAGCACACCACCGCAGTCCTGGGCGAACTGGGCGTGGCTGTCGACCTAAACCCGATCTCCGGCCCGTGATAGCGCTACTCAACCAAATACGTTGCAAGTAAAGGAGTTCTCATCATGGCCGTGCCCGTATACAAACGTATCCTCGATCTGTTCGAGGTCGAGGGTGTGAATACTCTGTTCGGTATCCCGGACCCCAACTTCGTGCACATGTTCGCCGAGGCCGACGCTCGTGGGTGGTCGGTGGTCGCGCCGCATCACGAACTGAGCGCGGGTTTCATGGCCGAGGCGGCTTCGCGAATGACAGGACGGCCGGGCCTGTGCATCGGCACGCTCGGCCCCGGCATGGCGAACATCGCGGGGGCGATCCAGTGCGCGAAGGTGGAGAACTCGCCGGTGATATTCATGGGCGGTCAGCGGGCTCGCATCACCGAGCGCCGGGTCCGGCGCGGGCGTATCCAATTCGTCCGGCAGGAACCACTATTCGCGCCGTCGGTGAAGTACAGCGCCTCCATCGAGTACGCCGACCAGACCGATGAGATCATCCACGAGGCGATCCGCCGGGCCATGTCCGGTACGCCCGGTCCGGCCTACATCGAGTACCCCTCGCACGTCATCCTCGAAGAGCTTGACGTGCCGGATCCGTTGCCGCGCAACCGGTACCGACTGGTCAACCAGAACGCGGGCGAGCGCGAGGTGGCTGAGGCAGCCAAGCTGATCCGCACGGCGGAGAGCCCGATCCTGCTGGTCGGACACGGGGTGCACACGTCACGCACCGGTGCAGCGGTCCGGGAGTTGGCCGACCTCATGCAGTGCCCGGTGATCCAGACCTCCGGTGGCACCTCGTTCATCAAGGGCCTCGAGGACCGCACCTTCGCCTACGGATTCTCACCGGCGGCCGTCGAGGCGGTGGTGCGCTCCGATCTGTGTGTCGCGCTCGGCACTGAGCTAGGCGAACCGAGCCACTACGGCAAGAGCCGGCACTGGGCGGAGAACGACGCCAAGCGCAAATGGATTCTGGTCGAACAGGATCCGGTGGCCGTCGGCGTCAACCGGCCCATCGACGTCCCGCTGGTCGGCGACCTGCGTGGCGTGGTGCCTCAGCTGGTGGATGCGCTGCGGGATACACCGCGAAAGGCGTCGATCGACCTCGACCGCTGGATCGAGGACGACGCGGCAGAGCTGGCGCAGCTCGCCGAGAACGCACCAACGGGCCGGACCCCGGTGCACCCGGCGCGGTTCGTCGTCGAGGCCACCAAAGCATTTCCCGAAGACGGCATCATGGTCCGTGACGGAGGGGCCACCGTCATCTTCGGTTGGACGTACTCGCAGGCCAAGCCGCACGACGTCATCTGGAATCAGAACTTCGGCCATCTGGGGACCGGGTTGCCGTATGCGGTCGGTGCATCGGTCGCTGAGGGCGGCAAGCGTCCGGTAATGCTGCTGACCAGTGATTCAGCTTTCCTGTTCCACATCGCGGAATTGGAAACTGCTGCGCGCCTGAAGCTTCCGCTGGTATGTGTAGTGGGTGTCGACCACCAGTGGGGCCTCGAGGTGGGCGTCTACAAACGCACCTTCCCCCAGCCGTCGCCGCAGCCCGGCGTGCACTGGAGCAAGGACGTCCGCCTCGACAAGGTTGCCGAGGGCTTCGGGTGCCACGGCGAGTATGTCGAGAAGGAGGACGAGATCGGCCCGGCGATCCAACGGGCCTACGCGAGCGGCAAGACCGCCGTCGTCCACGTCTGCATCGACCCGAAAGCCAATTCCGAGGAGATGCCCAAGTATGACGAATTCCGTACTTGGTACGCCGAAGGCACCCAGTAAGGCCACGCAGTGAGAAAGGGATCGATCCGATGCGCGAATACCTGAAGTTTTACATCGACGGACAGTGGGTCGACCCGGTGCGGCCGAATCCTTTCGACGTCGAAAACCCGGCGACAGAGCAGGTTTCCGGGAAGATCTCGCTGGGCTCGGCGGCCGACGTCGACGTGGCGGTCAATGCCGCCCGCCGGGCGTTCTCCAGTTGGTCGCAGACCACCCGCGAACAGCGCCTGGATCTGTTGCAAGCCATCCTGGCCGAATACCAGAAGCGTTCCGATGATCTCGCGGAGGCTGTCACCGAGGAAATCGGCGCGCCGCCGTCGTTGGCCGCGGGTCCGCAGGTCTTCCTCGGGATCGGGCATCTGACCACGGCTATCGACGTGCTGAAGAACTTCCCGTTCGAGGAACACAAAGGGGAAAGTCTGATCGCCAAGGAGCCCATTGGTGTTTGCGGGTTGATCACACCCTGGAACTGGCCGATCAACCAAGTCGCGGTCAAGGTCTACCCGGCGTTGGCGACCGGCTGCACCGTTATCCTCAAACCCTCTGAGGTTGCCCCGTATTCGCCCTACATCTTCGCCGAGATCCTGGATGCCGCGGGCGTGCCGGCCGGGGTGTTCAACTTGGTCAACGGCGACGGCGCGGGCGTGGGCGTGGCCTTGGCGAGCCATCCGGACATCGACATGGTGTCGTTCACCGGCTCTACTCGTGCCGGCGTCGAGGTGGCCAAGCTTGCTGCCCCGACCGTGAAGCGAGTGACCCAGGAGCTCGGCGGCAAGAGCCCCAACATCATCCTCGATGACAGCGGCTTTGCCGAGGGTGTCAGCGCCGGCGTGGCCAACATGATGCCGAACTCGGGGCAGAGCTGTAACGCGCCGACGCGCATGCTGGTCCCGAATTCTCGGATGGCCGAGGCTATCTCGATCGCGCGGGAGGCCGCCGAGCAGGTCACCGTCGGCCATCCCGATGCAGGCACGACAATCGGACCGGTGGCCTCGAAGGCGCAGTTCGAGAAGGTTCAGCGCCTGATTCAAAAGGGCGTCGACGAGGGCGCGACCGTGGTTGTCGGAGGTCCGGGCCGCCCGGCGGGGTTAAAACAGGGCTACTACGTCAAACCAACCGTCTTCGCCCATGTCACTAACGACATGACGATTGCGCGCGAAGAGATCTTCGGGCCGGTGCTGTGCATCCTCGGCTACGACGACATCGACCACGCCATCGAAATCGCCAACGACACCGAGTACGGCCTCGCCGGCTTTGTTTCCGGGGCCGACCTCGATAAGGCGCATGAGGTCGCCCGCAAGATCCGTGCCGGCTGGGTGACGATCAATCACGCATTCGACATGAATACGCCATTCGGCGGCTACAAGCGCAGTGGCAACGGTCGAGAGTGGAGCGAGTTCGGGTTCCACGAGTACTTGGAAGTCAAGAGCATCTTGGGCTACGCGCCGGAGAACGCCGCCCACTAAATGAGCCACCGATGCTCTCGGCAGTCGTACTGGAACCGGCGACGGCGGAAGGATCAGTTGGGCGTACCGATTTGGAGGTTGTTATGAAGTGTCGTGCCGCTGTGCTCCGCGGGGTCGGCATGGATTGGGAAATCCGCGAGATTGATCTTGATCCGCCCCGTGACGGTGAAGTCCTGGTGCGAATGGCCGTTGCCGGAATCTGCCACTCTGATGACCATCTGTTCACCGGCGACGTAGTCCCAACCCCCGAGGTACTGGCCGCAAGCGGTCAGCCGGCGCCGGACTGGTTTCCGCTGCTGGGTGGTCACGAGGGTGCCGGTGTGGTCGCGGAGGTCGGGCCCGGGGTCACGACGGTGCAGCCGGGAGACCACGTCGCGCTTTCGTTCATCCCCGCCTGCGGCAGCTGCCGGTTCTGCGTCAACGGTCAAAGCTATATCTGCGATATCGGCGCGAGCCTGTTCGTCCGGGAAATGCCGACCGACGGAACCTGCCGCCGGCATCTCGGCGACGAAAACCTGTTGGCATATGGGCAACTCGGCACTTTCGCCGAATACGCGGTGCTGTCGGAAAGGTCCGTCATCAAGATCGACGAAGCGATTCCGTTCCACGCCGCCTCACTGGTCTCGTGTGGGGTCAGCACCGGCTGGGGCTCCGCGACAGTATCGGCGGAAACCGAACCTGGCGACACCGTGGTCGTGATCGGGGTCGGTGGGGTCGGGATGAATGCCCTGCAAGGGGCCCGCGCCGTCGGCGCTAAATACGTCGTCGCGGTGGATCCGATTGAGTCTAAACGTGATTCGGCCAAAATCTTTGGTGCCACGCACAGCGCAGCGTCCGCCGAGGAGGCGATACCGCTGGTAAGAGACATCACCGTCGGCCTCATGGCCGACCGCGTCGTCGTCAGCCCTGGGGTTGTGCATGTGGACTTGATCCCGTTAGCGATGGCGTTGCTTCGCAAAGGCGGCATCTGCGTGCTCACCGGGATCACCCCGTACACCGAGCCGCCGGTTCCGATGGTCTTGCAGGAGATGACGCTGTCAGCCAAGCAACTCAGAGGAGCGCTCTACGGCGGGATGAATCCACGCACCAGCGTGCCGATGCTGTTGTCGCTATATCAGGCCGGCGCCTTGAAACTCGACGAATTAATCACCCGGCACTACCAACTCGACCAGATCAACGAGGCATTTGTGGATCTGCGCGAAGGGCGCAACATTCGCGGAATCATCGACTTCGCCGGCCGGTGATGACACCCGCTACATCGCCCGGCTGTCCTCTACGCCACGACCATGGCGCTGTTTGACCGTCAACGATTGCGGTGAAGGTCAGGAAGTAGAGGTCGCGATGTTCGAAACCATGGCATCGTTGCCATTGGTCGAGCATGCCAACGGCGCCATGTTCGACCCTCCGGTCTGCGCCCTTGTCGCGGAGACGCTCACGTAGTGAACCACCAGCGCGGTGCTCGAAGAACTCGGCCTGGCGCCGGCCGGCGAAGAAGCCGCCGCCGGACACTGGCTGGGCCTGGTGCGGAGTTGGCGCGCGGCAGCATATTTCGGCCGCCGCCGCGCCGTGTCTGCCGCTGATGCGTACTGCCCCGACCTAAACTGACGCCTGCATGAGCAGGGAGGGGCAACCGAGTATCCGCGGCATCAAAGCCACCGACCAGAACACCGGTCGGCCGGCTGGCGAGGTGAACATGGAACCGGCCGGGGCGTACCCCGCGCCGGTCCGTTGTGCTCGTAAACCCCGGTGGGTCGTCGCACCGCCGTCGAGCCGGCCGACCACCCGGCGGGTAACCGACGACGGTGACGGTCCTCAACGCCGCCCAGGTATTCGCGCGCTGGACGGCCTGCGGGCGCTGGCCGTCGGGCTCGTGCTCGCCGATCACGGCGGCATCCCGGGAATGGCCGGCGGGTTCCTGGGCGTCGACGTGTTCTTTGTGCTCAGCGGTTTCCTGATCACGTCGCTGCTGCTGGACGAATTGGGCCGCACGGGTCGCATCGACCTGGTCAACTTCTGGATCCGACGGGCTCGCCGACTGCTGCCGGCGCTGATCTTGATGGTGCTGGCGGTCGCGGTCGGGCGCCAACTCTTCTCACCGGAAGCCGTCGCCAGCCTGCGCGACGACGCCGTCGCCGCATTCTTCTGGGTGGCGAATTGGATGTTCGTCGCAGACAAGACCGGTTACTTCGCCCAGGGCTCGCCACCGTCGCCGCTGCAACACGCCTGGTCGCTCGGGGTGGAAGAGCAGTACTACATTGTCTGGCCACTGGTTTTGGCCGCGATGGCGGTGGGACTCGCGGCCCGCGCTCGTCGCCGCAAGAAGCGGGCCACGGTCGGTGCCGTCCGCCTGACGGTGTTCCTGGTCGCCACGTTCGGTGCGCTCGGATCCGCGGTGACCGCGGTCCTGCTGGCCTCCGACTCGACCCGCGACCGGGTCTATTTCGGCACCGACACTCGCGCGCAGGCCCTGCTGGTGGGCGCCGCCGCGTCGGCATTGCTGGTAGGTGATTGGCCGGCGCTCAACCGTGGGTGGTCGCTGATCCGCTCCCGGTCGGGCAAGTGGATCGCCCGACTGCTTCCGGTGATCGGCCTGGCGCTCCTCGCGGCGGCCGTGCATCTCGCCACCGGTAGCGCCCGCGAGTTCCGTGGCGGCCTCCTGACCGCGGTCGCCGTCGCGGCGGTGCTGGTGATCGCCCCGGTGGCACTGGATCAGGGCGGGCCGGTCGCCACGGCGCTGGCCTGGCGGCCGCTGGCCTGGCTCGGCGGCATCTCTTACGGCATCTACTTGTGGCACTGGCCGGTCTTCCTCATTCTCAGCGGTCAGCGGACCGGCTGGCAGGGACTCTCGCTGTTCACCCTCCGCTGCGCCGCGACGCTGGCTATCTCGGTGGTGTCGTGGTGGGCGATCGAGCAACCGGTCCGAAAGTGGCGCCCGGTGCGGGTGCCACTGCTGCCGCTGGCCGGAGCTACTGCGGCGACCGCCGCGGCGGTAACGCTGTTGGTGGTTCCGGTTGTCCCGAAGTCCGGTGTCAGTGCACTCGACGCCAGCCTTCCGCCGGGTGTGTCTCCGGTTGCGGTCGTCTCGCCGTCGCCTGCCGAGGGAGTCCGGCCGGCGCGGGCGATCACGAAGCGGGACCCCCGACGCCCGTTCACCGTCTCGGTGTTCGGCGACTCGATCGGCTGGACGATGATGCACTTCCTGCCGCCGACGCCGGGATTCCAGTTCATCGACCACACCGTGATCGGCTGCAGCCTCGTGCGCGGCGGACCGTACAGCTATCTCGGCCAGGCTCTGGACCAGAAGAGCGAGTGCGAATCATGGCCGGGCCGATGGACCTCGCAGATGGCCGTCGATCAACCCGACGCCGTGCTGCTCGTCATCGGACGCTGGGAGACCGTCGACCGGGTCAACGAGGGGCGGTGGACGCACATCGGAGATCCGGCTTTCGACTCCTACATCAGCGCCGAGTTGCGCCGTGCGGTCGACATCCTCAGCTTCAGCGGCGCCCCGCTGACCGTCGCCAACTTGCCGTACAGCAGACGCGGTGAACGACCGGACGGCAGTGTGTATCCCGAGGATCAGCCCGAGCGGGTGGACGAATGGAACACCATGCTGGGCAAGACCCTTGCCAGTCGCCCCGACGTTCGCGTCCTCGACCTCAAGAACAAGCTGTGCCCACGGGGAACCTACACGGCCGACGTCGACGGCATCCATGTCCGCAGCGACGGGGTGCACCTGACCGAGGAGGGCGTGCAGTGGATGACACCCTGGCTCGAGCAGTCACTGAAACCCCCGCGATGACCCGCCAAGTCAGCTGCCGGCGTAACAGCTGAGTTCCATGCTGTCACTGTCGCGGACTGCGAAGTTGAAACTCACATAGCCGTTTTCGCCGTCGTGGACGTAGTCCAGGTACGGTCGCGTATCGGCACTTTCGGTGTTGTCGGCGACGACCAGGGCTCCCGGTGACAGTTTCGGCTCCAGCAGCTTGATCACCGGCAGATACAGCTCTTTCCACCCGTCGAGCAGTACGAAGTCGACAGGTCCATCCAGATCCGCAAGCGTGGCGAGGGCGTCGCCTTCCAGGACGGTGATCAGGTCGTCCAGACCGGTATCGGCGAACGTCTGCTTGGCGGCGGCGATCTTGGTCGTGCTGATCTCCGTCGTCACTACTCGGCCGGTGCCGTTGTCGCGCACCGCCGACGCCAGGTGCAGCGCCGAAATGCCGAAGGATGTACCGAATTCCACGACGGTTGCCGGTCGAGTGGCCCGCACCAGCGCGTAGAGCAGTTGGCCGGACTCCGGCGTCACCGGGATGTAAAACTCGCTCATCGCGTCGGCGCGTTCGGCAACAGTGCTGTCTGCCGACAGGTTCGGGCGTCGCTCGCGCAGCGTCGACATTTGTTCCTGCGCCTTGGTGTACATCCGCTCCAGGGTTTCGGCGACTCGGGAATCGTGCAATGTGATAGCCATGCCGTCGAGCGTAGGCTTTAAAGAACGCTGACGGGCACTTCCCTCATGCGGTCGACTGCGGCAGCAGCACGATCTTGCCATGGGTGTGCCGTTGCTCGAGTTGGGTGAAGGCGTCGGCGACGCGGTCCAGCGGATAGGTGGCAGCAACATCAAAGTCCAACGCGCCGGAGACGATAAGATCGGCAATTTCCTGCAGCACAGCCGGTGTCGAGGCCTCGCCACTGCCTTCGGTTTTCGCGCCGACTTCGGCGGCCTTCGCAAACGAGATGATCGTGTTGATCCGCTCGGGTGGCACACCCATGTCGACGGCGAGTTGCACATACTCCGGCCCGAAAAGGTCGATGAAGGCGTCGATGCCGTCGGGTGCGGCCTGGTGCAGTCGGTCCGCCAACCCGGCACCGTATTCGACCGGCTCCACACCGTGAGCGCGCAGCCACTCCGCGTTGCCCGTCGACGCGATGCCGAGCACCCGCACACCTCGCAGTGCGAGAAGTTGCACCACGAGACTGCCCACTCCGCCGGCGGCTGCCGAAACCGCCACGGTCTCACCGGACTGCGGTGCAACCGCGCTGACCGCTGCGTAAGCCGTGGCACCGACGACGTACAGCGAACCCGCGACCTCCCAGCTCAACTCTGCCGGTTTGTGAATCAGCTGTCCCACCGGGACGCTCGTGTGGGTGGCATGGCTCGAGCGCTGAAAGCTGAATCCCAGCACCTCGTCGCCGACGGCGAAATCGCGGACGCCGTCACCGACTTCGATGACCACACCGGCCAGGTCGCTGCCCTCGCCGGACGGGAAGGTGGCCGGGAATTGCTCGTGCAGTGCGCCGCTGCGGATGCCCGCCTCACCGGGGTTGATGCCGGCAGCTCGGACCTCGACGAGCACCTCGCCGGCGCCGGGCTGGGGCCGGTCGATGTCGGCGACGTAGAGGACGTCGGTCCCGCCGTAGCTGTCGAACCGGACCGCACGCGTCTGGGTAGTTGCCATGCAGGCCCAAACTCAGCGCCGCGCAGATGTATTCCGCGACGACATCGAGATTCGATGGTTAGGCGACCACGTTGATCGGGTCGCCGAGATGGACCATGTCGAAATACCAGGCAGCGTTGTCCGGGCTGAGATTGATGCAGCCGTGGCTGACATTGGCATAGCCCTGGGAGTCGACCGACCACGGCGCCGAGTGCACATACACGCCGCTCCAGGTGACGCGGACGGCGTACTGCGCGGTGATCTTGTATCCCTCAGAAGAGTTGAGTGGGATGCCGATGGTTCGTGAATCCATCACGACCGTGCGCTCTTTCGAGAGCGCGGTGTAGTTGCCCATCGGTGTCGGACGACTCGCCTTGCCCATCGACGCCGGCATCGTGCGCAACACCTCGCCGTTCTGGCTGACCGTAAATGTGTGCGCGGAGATGCTGGCGACGCCGACCACCTGGTCGCCGGTGTCGAAGCCAGTCGACAACGCGTGCACCGCAACACCGACGTGGCTGTGCGCCGGCCAATAGCCGTCCGGCTTCCACTCGACGACGCCTGCTTCGGGCCAGTCGAACCTGCCCGTCACATGGTTCGGCACAGTGATTTTGATCGCCCGCTCGGCTGCCGCCCGGTTGGTGACCGGACCGGTGAACCTGACGATCACCGGGTGGGCCACTCCGACCACCGCGCCGCTGGCCGGCTGGATCGACGCGACGGTGAAGGACGGGGTCGGTAGCGCAATGGCCGCCGTTCCGGGGGCTGCCGAAGCCACCATGGTCAGCGCGGCGGTCGATGCCGCGAGCCAACCCATACGAATCGTTCTACCCACGGTGTCCACCCCTCCGACGATGCGAGCCCCCGCCCGCATGCATGTCCCTAATATGCCCTATGTTCGGCTCAGCAAACGAAGCACAGGTTGCGCACCTCGCAGTCGCTGCCCCATCGTACAGGCCATATCTCCAGTTGAACTGTGCTTTTTCCGCCTATTCGCTGGATCGGGGGCCTTGAGCTGGGCGCGATTCGGCAAGCATCGCGGCCGGTCATGATGTCTGGCCGAAGCCGCGTTCAGCCGTGCCAGCTGCTCCAGTGCTGCACGGCGACGGCGATGACCGGGCCATTGAGTGAAAACGATTGATACTGAGCATATTTGGCGCGCAGCAGATCCCGTCCGGCATCGACCGTGTTGCCGTCGTGATGGACGGTGGCGATGCCGTCGGCGCGGACCCACCACAACTGTGTCCAATCCTCGTCGTAATGGTCGACCAGGACACTCACCTGCGGGTTGCGCTCGATGTTGATCAACCGGCGCAACCGTTGGGTGGTCTTCGGTTTGGTGTCCACGGCGCTGTAGACGACGCCGTCGTGCAGGGCGAAGACCACCGGCACCAGGTGCGGACGCCCATCCGGGGCGGCGGTCGCCAGTCGGGCTATCGGGGCGCGCCGGAAGCGGGTTTCGGGGTCGAAGTCGGCCATATCGAGTCGATGGACAGCCCTAGTTGATGGACAAGCCGCCGTCGACGACGATCGTCTGCCCGGTGACGTACCCGCCGGCGGCCGACGCCAGCCACACCGCGGTGGCGGCCAGTTCCCGGGCGTCGCCGAGGCGGCCGAGGATTAATCGATGCGACTGGCTCTCCAGATACCCGGGCTTGTACTCGTCGGTCATCTCGGTCTTGAAGAATCCGGGAGCCAGAGCGTTGACGCGAATTCCCTTGCGGGCGCCCCACTGCTGGGCCAGATCCCGGGTCAGCCCAATGATCGCGGCCTTACTGGCGCTGTAGGCGGCCTGCGGCAGGCCGGCGGTGGTGATCCCCAGAATGCTGGCGATGTTGATCACCGAGCTGCCTGGCTGCATGACCCGCCCGCAGGCCTGCGCTACCCAGTACGCGCCATTGAGGTTGACGTCGATCACGGACCGGAACTGCTCGGGGGTTTCCCGGGTCGCCGGGTGGGCGGTGCCGACGCCGGCGTTGTTGATCAATACGTCGACCCGGCCGAATGTCTGCATCGCGGCGTCGACCAAGCTCTGGCTCTGCTCGGGAATGCTGACGTCGGTGGCGACCGTCAGCGCTTTGCGGCCGCCGGCTTCGACGAGCGACGCAGTGTCGGCCAGCCGTTCGACACGACGCGCACCCAGCACGACGTCGGCGCCGGCCTCGGCGAACGCCTGGGCGAACGACACACCTAACCCGGACGAGGCGCCGGTCACGATCACCACTTTGTCGTCGAGTCGGAATGAATCGAGAACACTCATACGCCAGACACCTTTGCCGTCGATTTGCCGTCGATTTCCCGTCGTGCCGATGCTTTGAAGCTACCGCCTAGCAACCTCTGGGCCGAGACGCCGATGGCACCAAACATCGATATGCCGGTTTGAGCATTGCAAGCTACGGTTAGATACACGAAGTTGTGTCGTCACTGGTACGTGACGACATCTTTGGTTAGCCGGGTTCAAACTCACGCAGGAGGTCAGGGGATGAGCGGATCGCACCGCCGCAAACCGCGGAGGTCGCTGGGCTTGCTCAGTGTGCTGGCAGCGGCAGGGCTTGGTCTGGCTACGGCGCCCGCCCATGCGTCGCCATCGATGCCGTCCCTGCCGCGGGATGCGAGCTCGGCTGCGGCGCAGGTGGGACCGCAAATCGTCGATATCGACGCCAAGCTGGGATTCCAGAGCGCGATCGGCGCCGGAACCGGCATCGTGATCGAACCCAGCGTGATTCTTACCAACAACCACGTGATCGCCGGCGCGACCGACCTCACTGCGAGGTCCATTGCCAACGGCCAGACGTATCCAGCCACAGTGATCGGTTTCGATCGCCAGCACGACATCGCGGTCCTGCAATTGGCGGGCGGCGGCCTGCCGGTGGCAAACATCGGTAACTCGAACGGCCTGGCCGTCGGAGACCCGGTGGTGTCGCTGGGTAACGCCGGTGGCGTCGGTGGAGCGCCGAGCGTGGAGGAAGGGCGCATCGGCGGTCTGAACCAGACGGTGTCGGCGAACGACGCGCTGACCGGCAGCACCGAAACCCTGGTCGGGTTGATCCAGATCGATGCGAACATCCGTCCGGGCGACTCCGGTGGCCCGACGGTCAACGCCGCCAACCAGGTGATCGGCATGAACACCGCCGCATCGCAGAACTATCACCTCGGCCGCGGCCAGGGCTTCGCGATCCCGATCAACGAGGCGATGGGGATTGCGGGACAGATCCGCTCCGGTGCCTCGTCGCCGACCGTGCACATCGGGCCGACCGCGTTCCTGGGCGTCGGAGTCAACGACGCCGCAGGCGGCTCGGGCGCGATCGTCCGGCAGGTGATCCCGACCGGTCCTGCCGCCGGCGCCGGTCTCGCTCCAGGCGACGTGATCACGTCGATCAACGGCCAGCCGGTCAACTCGGCCACCGCGTTGACGAACATTCTCGACCAGCATCACCCCGGTGATCACGTCGGCGTGGGAATGCAGGGCCGCACCGTCGACGTGACGCTGGGCGACGGCCCGCCGGGCTGATTCAACCCCCAGCTGAGCCGCTGCACCCAAATCATTTGGCGCATAAGGTTTTCGATGCCGCGCCTCGGGTACGTGTAGGGTCGTGGACTTGACCAGGGACAGAGAACACTCGCTCGAGCACGATCCAGCGGCGGGTAGCCATGTCCAAGACGGCGTGGTGGAACATCCCAACGCCGACGAGTTCACCGAAGCGAAATCGCTACCCGCAGACCCAACCTGGTTCAAGCACGCAGTCTTCTACGAGGTGCTGGTGCGCGCCTTTCTGGACGGCAACGCGGACGGCTCCGGAGACCTCCGCGGATTGCTGCAGCGGCTGGACTATCTGCAGTGGCTCGGCATTGACTGCATCTGGTTGCCGCCGTTCTACGACTCGCCGCTTCGCGACGGCGGTTACGACATCCGCGACTTCTACAAGGTGCTTCCCGAATTCGGCGCCGTCGAAGATTTCGTGGCGTTGCTCAACGCGGCGCATGAGCGCGGCATCCGGGTCATCACCGATTTGGTGATGAACCACACCTCGGATTCACACCCGTGGTTCCAGGAATCACGGCACGACCCGGACGGTCCATACGGCGACTTCTACGTGTGGAGCGACACCAGCGAGAAGTACACCGATGCGCGCGTCATCTTCATTGACACCGAAGAGTCGAACTGGACCTTCGACCCGGTGCGCAAGCAGTTCTACTGGCACCGGTTCTTCTCCCATCAGCCGGACCTGAACTACGACAACCCGGCCGTGCAGGAAGCGATGATTGACGTGCTGCGCTTCTGGCTCGACCTCGGGATCGACGGGTTCCGGCTGGACGCGGTGCCTTATCTGTTCGAACGCGAGGGCACCAACTGCGAGAACCTGCCGGAGACGCACGCCTTCCTGAAACGGGTCCGCAAAGTCGTCGATGACGAGTTCCCCGGCCGGGTGTTGCTGGCCGAGGCCAACCAGTGGCCCGCGGACGTCGTCGAATACTTCGGCGAAGCCAGCACCGGCGGCGACGAATGTCACATGGCGTTCCACTTCCCGCTGATGCCGCGCATCTTCATGGCGGTCCGCCGCGAGTCCCGGTTCCCGATCTCGGAGATTCTCGGCCAGACACCCCAAATCCCGGACACGGCGCAGTGGGGCATCTTCCTGCGCAATCACGACGAGCTGACCCTGGAGATGGTCAGCGACGAAGAGCGCGACTACATGTACTCCGAGTACGCCAAAGACCCGCGGATGAAGGCCAACGTCGGAATCCGCCGCCGGCTGGCGCCGCTGCTCGACAACGACCGCAACCAGATCGAGCTGTTCACCGCCCTGCTGCTGTCGTTACCCGGATCCCCGGTGCTCTATTACGGCGACGAGATCGGCATGGGCGACGTGATCTGGCTCGGTGACCGCGACGGCGTCCGGACGCCGATGCAATGGACACCGGACCGCAACGCCGGCTTCTCCAAGGCCAATCCCGGTCGGCTGTATCTGCCGGCCAGCCAGGACTCGGTCTACGGATATCAGGCCGTCAACGTCGAAGCGCAGCGCGACACCTCGACGTCGCTGCTGAACTTCACCCGGATGATGCTCGCGGTCCGCCGCAGACACGAGGCCTTCGCCATCGGGAGCTTCGAAGAACTGGGCGGCTCCAATCCCTCGGTGCTGGCGTTCCTGCGTCAGTTACCGGACGACGGAGACACCGTGCTCTGCGTCAACAATTTGTCGCGTTTTCCCCAGCCGCTCGAACTGAACCTGCAACATTGGAGCGGCCACACACCGATCGAGCTCACCGGGCATGTCGAGTTTCCGCGCATCGGCCACCTGCCCTACCTACTGACACTGCCGGGACATGGGTTCTACTGGTTCCAGTTGTGCGGGTCGGAGGAGGCGCTATGAATCTGCCCTGGTCAGAATGGCTGCCGCAGCAGCGGTGGTACGCCGGCCGCAGCCGCGAGCTGGCGACCGCTGAGCCGGGTCTGGTCGTCGCGCTGCGCGACAACCTGGATCTCGTGCTGGTCGACGTCACCTACACCGACGGCTCGGCCGAGCGCTACCAGGTGATCGTCGGCTGGGATTCCGAGCCACCCACCGAGTTCAATAGCGTCGCCACCATCGGCGCTGACGGCGACCGGGTGGGCTTCGACGCGTTGTACGACCCGGACGCGGCCGCGTTTCTGCTGTCGCTGGTCGATTCGTCGGCCACCCGGGAGGGCGTGTCGTTCGGCAAGGAGCCGAATGTGACGCTGCCGCTGAACGCCTACCCGCGAGTGTCGGACGCCGAGCAGAGCAACACCAGCGTGATCTTCGATCGGGACGCCATCCTGAAGGTGTTCCGCCGTGTCAGCCCGGGCATCAACCCCGACATCGAGCTCAACCGTGTTCTCGGCCGGGCCGGAAACCCGCATGTGGCTCGGCTGCTGGGGACCTATGAACTGACGACACCCGACGCCGAGGACAGCTGGCCGCTGGGCATGGCGACCGAGTTCGAGGGCAACGCTGCCGAGGGCTGGGCGATGGCCACCGCCAGTGTCCGCGACCTGTTCGCCGAAGGCGACCTCTACGCCTACGAGGTCGGCGGCGACTTTGCCGGCGAGTCTTATCGCCTCGGTGAAGCCGTTGCATCGGTACACGCCGGGCTCGCTGAAGAGCTCGGCACCTCGCACACCCCGTTTCCGGTCGACACGATGCTGGCCCGATTGCAGTCGGCCGCCGGGGCGGTGTCCGAGCTTGGGCAGTACGTCTCGGCCATCGAGCAGCGCTTTCAGAAGCTGGCCGAACAGAACATCACGGTGCAGCGGGTGCACGGTGATTTGCATCTGGGGCAGGTGCTGCGCACGCCGGAGACGTGGTTGCTGATCGATTTCGAAGGCGAGCCGGGCCAACCGCTGGAGGAGCGGCGGGCACCGGACTCCCCGTTGCGGGACGTGGCAGGAGTGTTGCGATCGTTCGACTACGCCGCTTACGGACCGTTGGTCGACCAGTCGGCCGACAAGCAGTTGGCTGCGCGTGCCCGAGAGTGGGTGCAGCGCAACAGGACAGCGTTCTGCGACGGATACGCGGCGGCATCAGGTGTGGACCCGCGCGACTCCGAGCCGATTTTGGTGGCCTACGAGCTGGACAAGGCGGTGTACGAAGCCGGCTACGAGTCGCGGCACCGGCCCGCTTGGTTACGCATACCGCTGCGGTCGATCGCCAGATTTGTAGCAGATTGATGTGAATAGCGCCTGAAACGCCGTTCCCGCTCTGCACACCGCCGGGTTCCGATGGAACCATGGTCGGCATGCTTCGTGACACGTTCGACAGTGAAGCGCGACTCTCCTGGGTGCTGGCTGTTCTTGCCGGCGTCCTGGGCGCGACGGCGTTCACCCATTCCGCCGGATATTTCGTCACATTCATGACCGGGAACGCCCAACGAGCCGTGCTGGGCTACTTTCGCGACGACGTGGTCTTGTCGTTGACGGCCGGGCTGCTGTTGTTGAGCTTCGTCGCCGGTGTGGTGGTGGCGTCGGTGTGTCGGCGGCACTTCTGGGTGGCGCATCCGCACGGGCCGACGATGCTGGCCACGTTCAGTCTGCTGGCGGCCACCGTGGTCGACGTGTTCGACGAAGGCTGGTCGGAGAGTCAGCTCGACTTCCCGCCGATCATGTTGCTCGCCTTCGGTATTGGCGCGTTGAACACGTCATTCGTCAAAGACGGCGAGGTGTCGGTGCCGTTGAGCTACGTGACCGGAACGCTGGTCAAGATGGGCCAGGGCATCGAGCGTCATATCGCCGGCGGCAATCTTTCCGACTGGCTCGGCTATTTCCTGCTGTTCGGCAGCTTCATCTTCGGCGCCACCGTCGGCGGTGTCATCAGCTTGTTCGTCAACGGCACCGGGATGCTGGTCTTCTCGTCGGCGATGTGCACGCTGGCGACCGGCTACACCTATTTCCATCAGGATCGGCGCGCGCTGCTGAATAGGGCTTGAGAAAAGAACATCGGCCGCAGCGCCGGGGGAAGCGCTGCGGCCGATGCATGGGTGGGTAGATCAGGTTGCGCCTTGAGCGGCGCTCAGCGTCCGCTGAATGTCGGGCTTCATGGCAACCAGTTGCTGGTTCCAGTAACCCCAGTCATGCGTCCCGTTGGGCGGGAAGTTGAACGTGCCGTTGCGGCCACCCGCTGCGGTGTAGTTGTCCCGGAACTGCTCGTTGGTGCGCAGGGTGAACTGCTCCAGGAACTTGGCCGGCATGCTGTTGCCGCCCAGCTCGTTCGGAGTGCCGTTGCCGCAGTAGACCCAAATGCGGGTGTTGTTCTGCACCAGGCGCGGAATCTGCACCATTGCGTCGTTGCGCTTCCAGGCCGGGTCACTGCTCGGACCCCACATGTTGGAGGCGTTGTAGCCGCCCGCGTCACCCATCGACAGACCGATCAGCGTTGGCCACCAACCCTCGGAGGGGTTCAAGAAGCCGGACAGCGATGCGGCGTAGGAGAACTGCTGCGGGTAGTACGCGGCCAGGATCATGGCGGAACCACCCGACATCGAAAGACCCACCGCGGCATTGCCGTTCGGCGAGATGCCCCGATTCGCCTGCAGATATGCGGGAAGCTCCCTGGTAATGAAGGTTTCCATCTTGTAGGTCTGGCAACCGCTCTTGCCGCACGCCGGCTGGTACCAGTCGCTGTAGAAGCTGGACTGTCCACCGATCGGCATGATCACCGACAGGCCCGACTGGTAGTACTCCTCGAACGCCGGAGTGTTGATGTCCCAGCCGTTGAAGTCGTCCTGTGCGCGCAAGCCGTCGAGCAGGTAGACCGCGTGCGGTCCACCGCCCTGGAATTGCACCCTGATGTCGTGGCCCATCGACGCCGATGGGACGTTCAAAGTTTCGACCGGCAGACCTTTTTTGGAGAACGCCCCCACGGTCGCCGAGCCGCCGATAGCACCGACCAGCCCGGCCAGCAGCGCTGCCCCGACGGTCGCAATTGCCAACCTGCGCGGCAGACTTCCTGCCGCACCGCGGAATTTCTCTGCGAACTTCATAGCTCCTATCCCAACTTCCATTTGCCGCATAAGCGGTCGAATAGCTGTCTGTGGCAGTCAAACACGCCAGTAACTACAAGCGTGTCACTCGACTCGGGGTGTGGGATCGCGGTTCGCTAACGATTCAGGCTCGAAGCGTTACCCGCAGATAACGATTGCGACTCGGGAGTGCCGAACACGAAAACTGCCCCTGCTGAACTCCAATCCAGCAGGGGCAGTTACCTATTCGTGACCTAGGCGACGAGGCGTCGCAGAAGTGTTGAGGCGGTGGCGATTCCGAGCACTGCCGCAACCACCAACACGACGATGTCCAGTGGATTGAATCCAGTGCCGATGAGTAGTGCCCGCAATGCGTGCACCTCGTAGCTGAGCGGGTTGACGGTGCTCAGGACATGCAGCCACGACGGCATCACGTCGACCGGGTAGAGCGCGTTGGACGCGAAGAACAGCGGCATGGTGATGGCCTGGCCGATGCCCATCAGCCGATCCCGGTTGCGCACCAGCCCCGCCAGCGTCATCGACAGGCAGGCGAAGAACGCCGATCCGAGCATGACCACCGCCATCGCGGCCAGGATGCGCAGCGGGTTGATCGTCATCGGAATGCGCATCAGGTAGGCCAGTGCCAGCACGCCGATGACCTGGGCCACCGACCGCACGCCCGCCGCGAACGCCTTGCCGGAGATCAGGGCGGACGCCGGCGCCGGCGTGACCATCAGCTTCGCCAAGATTCCAGCGTCGCGGTCCCAAATGATCTGGATGCCGTAGAAGATCGAGATGAACAGCGCCGACTGGGCGATGATCCCCGGCGCCAGGAAAGCCAGATACGACACCGGCCCGGTGTTGATCACATGCAGCTTGCTGAACGTCGTGCCGAAGATCAACAGCCACAACGCCGGCTGCACCATCCGGGTGACGAGCTCGGTGCGATCGTGCCGCAGCTTCTGCATCTCCACGATTGCGAACGCGCCGACCCGCCCGATCATGGCCGGTATCCGCTGCCACCCGTGCGGGGCACGGGCCAGCGTGACCGGCGTGGGCCTGACAGTAGAATCAACCTGCACGGCTGGCAACCTTTCTGCTGGAACGGATTTCGCGTAACGAACCCGAATTCTCGGCCTGGTCTGACAGCTCTGATGCGGCGTAGTGCCGGAACACGTCCTCCAGCGTCGCGCCCGAGGACACCGTCGACTTCAGCTTCGTCGGTGTCCCGACGGCGCGAAGCGTGCCATGGTGCATCAGCGCAACCCGATCACACAGCGCGTCGGCTTCTTCCATGTAGTGCGTGGTCAACAGCACGGTCATGCCGAATTGGCTCTGCATGTTGAGCACGTGGGTCCACACCCGGTCTCGGGCGATCGGGTCCAACCCCACCGTCGGCTCGTCGAGCACCAGCAGCGACGGCCGGTTGACCAGTGCCTGCGCCACCTCCAGGCGGCGAACCATCCCGCCGGAGTATGTCCCAGCCGGCCGGTCGGCCACGTCGAGCAACTCCATGGCGTCCAGCGCCTCGTCCACCCGCTCGGGCCGCTGTGATCGCGACACGCCGTACAACCGTGCGAACCAGGCGACGTTCTGCCGGCCAGTCAGCGCGGGCTCGATTGAAAGTTGTTGCGGCACATAGCCGATATTGCTTCTGATGTCGTTCGTCTGATTGCGGGCGTCGAGGCCCAAGATGTGTAGCTCACCGTGCTGCACGGGTGTCAGAGTGGTGAGCATCCGCACCACTGTGGTCTTCCCCGCGCCGTTGGGCCCGAGCAGGCCCATCGTCTCGCCCGGTCGAACCTGCAAGGTGACATCGTCAACCGCGGTGAACTGGCCGTAGCGGTAGGTCAAGTTGCGGCCGTCGACTGCCATCGGCAGCGCTGCGCTCATATTCGTCGCTCCTGTAGTCGTCGGGTCATCGTGTCGAGAACTGCCAACCCCTTTGACAGCGCCTCGATTTGGTCCTCACCCAGTTCGTTCAGCACATCGGTCAGCATGGCGCGACGGGCCGCTCGGGAAGCGTCCACGATCTGCTGGGCTGCCTCAGCCAGCCACAACTGGCCCACCCGGCGATCGGTTCGGTCGGTGGTCCGAACCAGCAATTCCTTCGCGACCAGCTTGGAGACCAGCGTGGAGGCGGTGTTGGCCACCAGCCCCAACTCCGCCGCGGCGGCGCTGACCGAGATGCCCGGCTGCCGGGCCACCAGCCACAGCAACTCCGACTGCGATTCGGTCAGCCGTGCGGAGTCAAAGTCGCGTTCAGCCGATCGGCGCAGTTGCCGCCGGAATCTGCCGACGACGCGGGACACTTCGGTGACTGGGTCGATAAGAGTGTTCACTTGTCTCTGTTTACGAGCTAAGTATGTGTAAAGGCTATGTCTGAGCTAGTAGCGAGCTACTTCTGTAAACGATGCAGAGTGACGTCGGTGAGCACGCCGTCTTCAATGCTCGTCGTCATGTAGGTGCAGAACGGCTGTCGCCGGCGATCGGTCGGTGAGCCGGGGTTCAAGAGCCGCATACCGGTGCTGGTCGTGGTGTCCCACGGGATGTGGCTGTGGCCGAACACCAGTACGTCGGTGTCGGGGTAGCGGGCAGACATCCGGGCGTCTCGTCCGGCGCTGCCGCCCGTTTCATGGACCACGGTGAAGCGCAGCCGGTCCAGCACTACATCGGCGCGCTCCGGCAGCCTCGAACGCAATTCTGGGCCGTCGTTGTTGCCCCAGCATGCGACCAGGCGTGCCGACCTGGCGGTCAGCTCGTCGAGCAATTCCGGTACCACCCAGTCACCGGCATGCACCACCACGTCGGCCCGGGCGACCTCGTCCCATACTGGCGACGGTAGGTCGCGCGCGCGCCGGGGGACGTGCGTGTCGGCGACTAGCAGTAGCTTCACCCGGCCATCCTGCGACAGGCGGTCTAAGGAGTGTCTTTGCTGCGGGCTTCGGCACCCGTCTCGCCGACGTCGATCGCGTCGTCGGCGGCAGTCCGCCCTACATAAGCACCAGCGCCCTCACGTCCGTCGCGCGCCTCGGTTTGGTGGTGCTCGCCCTCGACATCGTCTTCAGTCTTGTAGCTTCGTTCGTCGGCCATGTGTTGCGGACTCCTTCTGAGGCAGTGTCGCCCCTAGCTGGCCTTGGCTACCCGAACAGCGGAAAGGGCCAAACCTTATCCGCGTGTGCAGGTGGTCACGTCACGCGAAATCAAGCGGCGCTGAGCGGCTTGTCGTGCGCGACTGAGGTGAGCGCGCCCGCCGGCGAGGTCTGCCCATCGGTCGGTGCTGCAAACCCGGGGTCTTAACCCGCCGAGGGGTGAGCGACAGTATCGTTTGCAGCGACACAGAGGAGAAACGTAATGCGCACCTTCGATTCAGTCGCCGACCTCGCCTCGATCAAGGGCGAAAGCATCGGAGAGAGTGATTGGGTGACGATCAGCCAGGAAGACGTCAACCTTTTCGCCGATGCGACCGGCGATCACCAGTGGATCCACGTCGACCCGGAGCGGGCGGCCAAGGGCCCGTTCGGCAAGACCATCGCGCACGGGTTCATGACGCTGGCGCTGCTGCCGCGACTCCAGCACCAGATGTACACCGTCAATGGCATCAAACTGGCAATCAACTACGGCCTCAACAAAGTTCGCTTCCCTTCGCCGGTCCCGGTCGGGTCGCGAGTCCGCGCGAAGAGCTCGCTGGTCGATATCGAGGACCTGGGCAACGGTGCTAGCCAGGCGACCGTGTCGACCATTGTCGAGGTCGAGGGCAGCGACAAACCGGCGTGTGTGGCCGAAAGCGTCGTCCGTTACATCGCCTAGACCGGGCCGGTTCATGGACACGGGGCTCGCCGCCTGGCTGGACGCCGGACTGTACTTCGACTACCTCGGCTTCGACATCTTCTACCGGGTCGAGGGCAGTGGGCCACCGCTGCTGCTGATTCATGGCTATCCGTTCAATTCTTTTGACTGGCAACTGATTTGGCCCACATTGACGCAGCGATTCACCGTCATCGCGCCAGACATGATCGGGATGGGTTTCTCGGCGAAGCCGTTCGCCTACGAGTATTCGGTGCACGACCACGCCGACATGCACGAAGCGCTGCTGCATCACCTCGGCATTGGCAACGCCCATATCCTGGCCCATGACCTCGGCGACTCAGTGGCCCAGGAACTGTTGGCCCGCCACGAGTTCGGCGAGCACGCGTACGCCGCGCTCAGCATCGATTCGATCACCTGGCTCAACGGCGGGATGTTCGTCGAGACCTATACTCCGCGGGCCGCGCAAAAGCTGCTGTCGGGAACTCCGTTGGGCGACATTCTGAGTCCCCTGCAGAACAGCCCGGTGTCGCGTCGGGTGCTGGAGCCGACGATACGAGAAATGTTCGGCCCCAACACCAAGCCGAGCCCGCAGATGATGGACGTGTTTCATCAGACCCTGGGCTACAACGACGGCCGCCGGGTGTTGCACAAGGTCGGCCGCTTCATCAAAGATCGTCATACACACCGGAATCGGTGGGTGCGGGCCATGCGCGAGACCGACGTGCTGATGCGGTTGATCGACGGGCCGATCGATCCGAATTCAGGCGCCCACATGGCACGCCGCTACGCCGAGGTGATTCCCCACGCCGACGTGGTCATGCTTGCCGATGACATCGGGCACTGGCCGCAACTGGAAGCGCCCGACGCCGTGCTGACGCACTTCCTGGCCCACGTCGACCGCGTCACCACCGGCGGTTAGAACTCGGCGACCGCGTGCTCCAGCCGCTCGGCCAACCGGGCCTGCGCCTCGGCTCGCCGGGTGGGCAAATGCTGTGACGGGAAAGGCGTTGACACCGGCTGGTATTCGCGCAAGGTACGGCGAGCCACCGTCATCTTGTGCAGCTCGGTGGCGCCATCAGCGATACCCAGCGACTCCGCGGCGATCATCATCTTGATGAATGGCATTTCGTTGGACACCCCGAGCGCGCCGTGCAAGTGCAACGCGCGCTGCACGACGTCGTGCAGCACCGTTGGCATCGCGACCTTGACCGCGGCGATGTCGCGCCGCACTTTCTGGTAGTCGTGGTGCTTGTCGATCAGCCACGCCGTGCGCAGCACCAGCAGCCGGAACTGCTCGATCTGAATCCAGCTGTCGGCGATCTTCTCCTGCGTCATCTGGAAATTCGACAGCGGACCCATCCGGGTCTGGCGCGATACCGCCCGCTCGCACATCATGTCGAACGCCCGGCGGGCCAACGCGATCGTACGCATGGCGTGATGGATGCGACCGCCGCCCAGCCGGGTCTGCGCGATCGCGAAGGCCTCGCCCTCGCCGCCGAGAATGTGGTCGGCCGGCACCCGAACGTCGGCGTAACGGACGTAGCCGTGGGTGGCGTGTGACTCGGTCCCGACCCCCACATTGCGAATGATCTCCACACCCGTTGTGCCGGCCGGAACGATGAACAGCGACATCTTGTCGCGGGTTCGCGCTTCGGGATTGGTGACGGCCATGACGATGAAGAATGTCGCGTGCCTGGCGTTGGTGGAGAACCATTTTTCGCCGTTGATCACCCAGTCCCCATCTCCTGAGCCGTCGCGTTCGGCACGGGTGACAAACAGACCGGGGTCCGAACCGCCCTGCGGTTCGGTCATCGAGTAACACGAGGTGATGTCGCCGTCGAGCAGCGGCTGCAAGTAGCGCGTCTTCTGCTCGGGGGTGCCGAACAGGGCCAGAATCTCGGCGTTGCCGGAGTCGGGCGCCTGCGAGCCGAACACCGACGGCGCCCAGCGGGACCGGCCGAGGATCTCGTTGAGCAGCGCGAGCTTGACCTGGCCGTAGCCCTGCCCGCCCAGCTCAGGTTTCAGGTGTGCGGCCCACAGGCCATGATCACGGACCTGTTGTTGCAGCGGCCGCAGGATCGCCATGGTTTCGGCGTCCTTTTTGTCGTACGGGTCCAGCGACACCAGGTCGAGCGGCTCGAGTTCGTTGACCATGAATTCTTCGACCCAGTCCAATTTCTGCTGGTATTCCGGGTCTGTTTCGAAGTCCCACACGACTCGTGACGCTACTACTCTGACGGTCGATGACCATCACTACGCGTCCGGCGCGCAAAGCCGATGTCACCGAGCTCTCGCACACCCTCGGCCGCGCGTTCTACGACGACCCGGTGTCGGTCTGGATCATGCCCGACGATAAGGCCCGGGCAGCCCGTCAGCGGAAGTTCTTCGCGGCCATCGCCCGACACCACCATCTGGCCGGCGGCGGCGTGGAGGTGGCCACCGACGGGTCGGCCATCGGTGCGGCCGCGCTGTGGGATCCGCCGGGCCGCTGGAAGCAGTCGACCCGCGAACAACTGATGATGGTGCCGTCGTTCTTCTTCGGATTCGGGTTGAGCGTGGCGACTGGCCGCAAACTCAGTCAACTGCTCGATCAAATGAAGCGGCACCACCCCGAGGAGCCGCACTGGTACCTCGCGGTGATCGGCAGTGACCCGGGGGTGCGCGGCCAAGGCTATGGCCAGGCCCTCATGCAGTCGCGTCTCGACCGCGTCGACGCCGAGCACGCGCCCGCGTATCTGGAATCCAGCAAGGCGGCGAATGTGCCCTACTACCAGCGTTTCGGCTTCGAAGTCACCGGCGAGCTCGTGATCCCCGACGGAGGGCCGATTCTGTGGCCGATGTGGCGCGCGCCGCGGTAACGCGGGCCCGCTGACAACGCGATTTCAGCCTGACTCCGGGCGTCGATAACATCGAGGGAGTGGATACGAAGACCGTCGTTGCGCTCATCGCGGTGGCCGCGGTTGCACTGCAAGTAGCCGTCTCCTATCTCCTCAGCCGGCAAAACGACAACGACCTGCGCAGAAACATCAATCGTGACATCGATCTGATCCGCGCTCTGAGACCGGGCTCCCACGAGGTGGCCGAACTCGAGGGCCACGTCCGAAACAGCGTCGCGGATCTGGTCACTGGCGACCAGCGTGGAAAGCAGCTACGCGCGACCCTGTCGACGCTGAGTTCGCTGCAGATACTGATCCTCGCGATCTGGGCACTGACCCTGTGGCGTGAGCGTGGAATCCCCAGGGCCTTGCAGCCGGTATTCGACGTGGCCTATTGGCCGCTGATGCTGGGCACCTTGGGGTATGCCGCGTGGGGGATCGCGCGCATCGTGTGGTCGCGCTGCGGCGCGCTACGCCCCACGAAGCTCGGTCGCGTCGACGTGCGGGAGCGCTGGCTGCAACTACGGACCTGGAATTCGAACCGCAGGACAGCCAGGTTGGAGAGCCGGGTGGCCGAGGCCCGACGCCAGTTCGCCGCGCTACGCGATTACGAGCGCCACATCATGGCGCTGGTCCTGTCCAACAAGGACGTGATCATCGAACGCTCGGGGCAAGCGTCGTGGAACCAGATGATGGCGCGCAATGACGAGTTCGAACAGAAGGCCGCCGAGTTCGAAGAACAGTTGCCCGCCGACCAGCCGGGACCAGGCGTAGCCGAGTAGTCCTCGGTCGATGTTTAGCGCCCCGAGCGCGAGGGCAACCGAACCGCCATGCCTGATGACCCTGATTTCCCGGAAGAGGGCGGCCCCGGCGACACGCTGAGTGCCAGCGAGGGAACCGACTCCGATGAGGTCCGCAACGACGACGGCGACATCGTCGTCGACCCGCCCGATGACTGGAGCGAAGCGGACAAGTTCGGCATGACGGCGCGCGAAGAGCGGGAGGGTGAATCTCTCGACGACCGGCTCGCTGAAGAGGAACCCGACGTGCTGGACGACGTGGTCCCCGATGACGAGCGGCCCACCCGGGCGCATCGCGGTCAGATCAGTGGAACCCCGGAAGACGGCGAGTCGCTATTCACCGTCGAGGAGTGACGGGCCCGCCTGCCACCACACCGGAGGTCAGTCCGAGAACGGGGTGATGGGCCGCCGTCGGTGATGGCCGTCGACGATGACGTCGACCCGCTCGTTGAAAAATGCGATGTGATCCCGGACGGGCCGCGCCTCACGAAGCGGATCGCGGTAGGTCCACGCCACGTCGGCTGGACCGTCCGGCGCCGAGAAGTACGACGCCCGGCCTTTGTAAGCGCAGTAGCTGATGCTTTCCGTCGGCTCGAGACCGACGACGACGTCCGCGGGCGGAAGGTAGAACCGGGTCGGCAGCGAGGTCTCGAACAGCAGCAGCGGCCGCGACGACTCGGCCAGTAGTCGTCCCTGCGACTCGATCCGGACATGACGGCGGCTGGCGAGGATGTCGATGCGCTTGAACGGGTCACGCGGGTGCGAGACGATCGGCTCCTCTTCTTCACGCCACTCGAATGCGCTGAAGTCGAGGGTCAGATAGCCGGCCAAGTCGGAATCGTCCGGTTGGAACGCTGCCGACGGGCATCGCCGGCCACCGACGAGGACGTCGAGCATTTCACCGGTGCAGCTATGCGCGGCAAAGGGATTGGTGGGCATCAGCACGGGCAGGTCGGCCAGCTCGTCGACCCGCCCTACTGATTCCAGCTGCGCCGCGAAGTCGGCCTGTGGCACCGCATACGTCGGAACCAGTCGGCGCGGCTCCCAGACCAGCAGGCCGTTGACGGTGTCGGCCACCGGCACGCCGTCCAGATAGGTTCGGAGACGTTTCTCGCATGCCTCGTAGCGCAGCGATCCCAGCGCGCCGTCGAGCAGATCTCGCATTCGGGTGCCCATCGCACCATCATGGCCGCGCCGACAATGTGGGAAGCGCCTAGGGCTTGCTGCGCCAGTCGGTGATGCCGATGACGATCATCCGGAGCTGCTTGACCGCGGTTCGGCGGATCTCTTCGATGGCCTCCGGGCCTTGGGCGTCCTCGAGCGCTTCGGCGATCACAATCATCGAGTTGACGAACAACATCGCCAACACGTTCAAATCGTCGGTGCTCCAGGTGTTCAGCCCCGGGAACCGGGCGAGGTCGGTGGCCAGCTCGGAGGTGACCAGCCGGAATTCGGTGCGGATCGCATACCGGAGCACGGCGACGCCGCCGGAGCGTTCGCGGCCGATGAAACGCCAATGCTCGCGACGCTCGGTGACGCTGGCGACGACGATCTCCACCGACGACTCGATCACGCGGTTGGGGTCCAGCTTGCCGGCCCGGGCACCGCGCAGCATGTCGCGCAACGTGCGAAACGACTCGTCGATCAGGACGAGGCCGAGAGATTCCATCGATTCGAAGTGGCGGTAGAACGCGCCGGGGACGATGCCCGCTTCTCGAGTCACCTCGCGCAGGCTCAAGCCGCTGAAGCTACGTGCGTCGAGAAGCTTGAGCGCCGCGGCGACAATGGCCCGCCGGGTGACTTCTTTGCGTTCCTCGCGGGACGGCCCTTCGCGGCTACGGCCGCGACTCGATCGGTGCGGCCGTGACGTAGGCGCACGACTGTTCACTGTGTGAAGCCTAACACAACCCCGGATAAACCCTTGACTATCCAGGGTGTATGGGCGCACGGTATACACATGTTCACTCAAACTTTGAAGCACCGAGTGTTGGGTTCGGACCTGATCAACTTACTCACCGGCCCGCATGGCGTCGACCGGTACACCGAGCAGGTGGATCCGGCCTGGACGCTGGCCGAGGGCCGCGCCAAGGTCGTCGACGTGCGACGGGATACCCCGCGCAGCGTGACCCTGGTTCTGGCGCCCAACGACGCGTTCACCGACGCCGTTGCAGCCGGGCAGTACGTCAACCTCGCCGTCGAAATCGACGGACGCCGCTACACCCGGTGCTATTCGCCGGCCAACGCCGAAGGCGCCACGCACCTCGAGCTGACCATCGGAAAGCACGACGGCGGCCTGGTCTCGACCTACCTCTACGAGCATGCGCGTCGCGGCATGGTGGTCGGACTCACCGGAGCGGGAGGCGACTTCGTCCTGCCGGCGCAGCGGCCCCGCCGCATCCTGTTCGTCTCGGGCGGCAGCGGGATCACACCCGTCATGGCGATGCTGCGCACTCTGGTCAACGAACGCCACCCGGGGGAGATCGCCTTCGTGCACTACGCGCGTAACCGCGCCGAGGCCTGCTACCACGACGAGCTGGTCGCGATGCCGGGTGTGCGGGTCCTGCACGGCTACACCCGGTCGGCAGGCGGCGATCTTGACGGCCGGTTCGGCGCCGAGCACCTGGCGGCTGCCATGCCGGATCCTGATGCGGTATTCGTCTGCGGCCCAGCAGCTTTGGTCGAAGCTGTCCGGGAGCACTGCGCGGACGCGCAATCGGAAAGCTTCGTTCCGCCGGTTCTCGACATGCCGGCACAACCCTCCGGTGGACGAGTCACGTTCTCCGGCAGCGCTATCGAAGTCACCGATGACGGCCGCTCGTTGCTCGAGCAGGCGGAGTCGGCCGGGCTCAACCCCGCAAACGGATGCCGAATGGGCATCTGCCACACCTGCACGCGCCGCAAGAGCAGCGGCGTGGTTCGCAACCTGACCAGCGGTGCGGTGTCGACCGCCCCCGACGAGGACGTGCAGATCTGCGTGTCCGTTCCCGTCGGTGACGTCGACATTGCTCTGTAAGCCACTTCAGAAAATAGGAGGCTCGATATGTCCGAGATGACAAAGCCCAAGATCACCCTGACTCCCGAGCAGGCCGACGCGTTCGGCGCTGAGCTCGATGCGATCAAAGAGCGCGTGATGGCCGATCTCGGCCAGCGCGACGCCGACTACATCCGTGGCGTCATCAAAACGCAGCGCGCACTGGAAGTCGGCGGCCGCGCACTGCTGATGGCCGGGATCCTGCCGCCGGCCTGGCTGGCCGGCACCGCCATGCTGGGTATCTCAAAGATCCTCGACAACATGGAGATTGGCCACAACATCATGCACGGCCAGTACGACTGGATGCGTGACCCGTCGATCCGTGGCCAGGAATTCGAGTGGGACACCGCCTGCCCGGCCGACCAGTGGCGCCACTCGCACAACTACATGCACCACACCCACACCAACATCGTGGGGATGGACCGCGACGTCGGCTACGGCATCCTGCGGATGAGTGAAGACCAGAAGTGGACGCCCTACTTCTTGGGCAACCCGGTCTACGCGTTCCTGCTGATGGTGCTGTTCCAGTACGGGGTGGCGCTGCATGAAATGGAAAGCGAGCGCATCGCCTCCGGTGAGATCGGGCTGGCGGACAAGCGCGAGGTGCTCCAAGAGATCTGGCGCAAGACCCGCAAGCAGTTGCTCAAGGACTATGTCGCCTTCCCGCTGCTGGCTGGACCGTTCGCCCCGTTCGTCTTCACCGGCAACCTGACCGCCAACCTGATGCGCAACGTGTGGTCCTACATGATCATCTTCTGTGGTCACTTCCCGGACGGCACACAAGAATTCAGTGTCGAAGAGACGCAGGGTGAATCGCGTGGCCGGTGGTACTTCCGTCAGGTTCTGGGATCGGCGAACCTGACCGGCGGCAAGCTCTTCCACTTGCTGTCCGGCCACCTGTCGCACCAGATCGAGCACCACCTGTTCCCGGACATGCCGGCGCACCGCTACCCGGAGATCGCGTCAGAGGTGCAGGAGATCTGCCGGCGTTACGCAATCCCGTACAACGCGGGTTCGCTGCCCAAGCAGTTCGGCACCGTCGTGCGCAAGATCATCAAGCTGGCCCTGCCGACGAACGACCGCACCGAAACCAAGCCGAAGGATCGCGAACTCATCGCAGCCTGAGCGGCACAGCAGTACCTCGGGCCGGGACCGCCTCACAGCGGTTCCGGCCCCTTGCTTGGTTGTGCACGCGCTCGCTCAGGGGCGATAGCCGAGCATCGCAATCGAGGCCTGCACGGCCGGCTCGACAATGTCGCGCACACTGTGCCCGTCCTCGACCGCCTGCGCCGTCAGCTCACGCAAGCCGCCGACCAGGATCAGCGCCTTCGCCTGGGTCAGCGGCGGCAGGTCGGCGTTGCGCATCGCGGGGGTGTCGCTCAGATCCACCAGCAAGCTGGTCAGCAGTTGGGTGTTGCGCCGCTGCGACGGCCGCGCCGCGGCGTCCAACGACGGCAGCTCACGAATCCAGCTCAAGGTGAGCGCCGGCGTGGACTCGATGTGCCCGACGTAGGCTTCGACGGCTTGCCGGATCTGGGTCTGCCAGTCGGCACTGGCATCTACCGCCTGGCGGATGTGCTCGCCGAGTTGCTCGACGCTGGCGTGCAGCAGTTCGTGGAAACACTGTTCCTTGGTGGCGAACTGGTCGTAGAACGTGCGCTTGGACGTGCGGGCGTGCCGGACGATGTCGGCAACCGTGCTGGCGCGATATCCGCGCTCGTCGATCGCGGCCGCCAGGCCGTCGAGCAGCCGCTGGCGAAACGGGTCGGTGTCGGCGGACCGAGGGGGAGTCGCGTCGTCGACGACGGTCGTGGCCACATCGCCTCCTCCCACCCTTGCCAGCGCCTGGTACCAGACGGTACCGTACCGGACAGAATCGTGGTACTGCGCGGTACCGCGCGGCGACGTTGGGAGTGCACCACCATGAGCACCGTCGAAACGCACGCGGATCCGTCCGCGTCGGCCATCACCTTGCCGCCGGGTCCACGAATTCCGAAAACTCTGCAGGGCTTGACATTCGGTTTCTTTCGGCGACGGTTCGTGCACCACGTCGCGCAGCGCTACGGCGATGTGTTCTCGCTGCACGTACCGATTTACGGCCCGATCGTGATCGTGGCCAATCAGCAGCTGGCCAAGCAGGTCTTCACCACCAGCCCAGAGGTGCTGGGCAACATCCAGCCCAACCTGAGCCGGATGCTCGGCGCCGGCTCGGTCTTCGCGCTCGACCGCGATGACCATCGGCAACGCCGACGGCTCTTGGCGCCGCCGTTCCACGGCAAGAGCATCAACAACTACCAGGCGATCATCGAAGAAGAGACCCTGCGCGAGATCGCCAGCTGGCCGGAAGGGACGCCGTTTCCCACGCTGCCGTCGACGATGCGCATCACGCTCAACGCGATTCTGCGGGCCGTCTTCGGGGCCGAGGGCGCCGAACTCGACGAGCTGCGCACGATTCTCCCGCCATGGGTCACGCTGGGCTCGCGGCTGGCGACGCTGCCCAAGCCGCCCCAGGTCGTCATGCGTTACACGCCCTGGGCCCGGTTGGCGCAGTGGCGGGCCCGCTACGACGCGGTCATCGACAAGCTCATCGACGACGAACGCAGCGACCCGCACTTCGACGATCGCAACGATGTACTGGCCCTGCTGCTGCGCAGCACCTACGAGGACGGTTCGGCCATGTCCCGCCACGACATCGCCGACGAGCTGCTCACCCTCCTGGCGGCCGGGCACGAAACCACCGCATCCGCGCTGGCGTGGACGTTCGAGCGGGTGAGCCGGCATCCCGAGGTGCTGAGCGGCCTGGCGGCCGAGGCCGACACCGATGACAACGAATTGCGCCAGGCGACGATTCTCGAGACGCAGCGCAGCCGGACCGTCATCGACGCCATCGGTCGCCATGTCTACGCACCGGTCTACAAGCTCGGCCAGTGGTCGATCCCTCGCGGGCACACCATCATCGTCAGCATTTCGCGGCTGCACGGCGACGCCGAGTTGTTCCCCGAGCCGGAGCGGTTCGACCCGCAGCGCTTCATCGCCACCAAGCCGCCCAGCTTCGCCTGGATCCCGTTCGGTGGCGGATCCCGTCGTTGTGTGGGCGCCGTGTTCGCCAACATGGAGATGGACGTGGTGCTACGAACGGTGTTGCGCCACTTCACTGTTGAAACGACGAGCGCGCCGGGGGAGAAGTTGCACTCGCGCGGTGTCGCTTACACCCCGAAGGACGGCGGGAAGATCGTCGTCCATCGGCGCTGAATTGCACTAGTGCTCGGCGGCGGCCCGTCGCGGCAACTTCCACCCTGGCCGGATGAAGTGGCAGGTATACCCGTTCGGGTAGTGCTGCAGGTAGTCCTGGTGTTCGGGCTCGGCCTGCCAGAAGTCGCCGGCGGGACTGACTTCGGTTACCACCTTGCCGGGCCACAGACCTGAGGCCTCGACGTCGGCGATGGTGTCTTGCGCAATCCGGTGCTGGTCCTCGTCGAGGTAGAAGATCGCCGAGCGGTAACTGGCCCCGACGTCATTGCCCTGCCGGTTCTTGGTGGTCGGGTCGTGAATCTGGAAGAAGAACTCCAGAATGGCCCGGAAGTCGGTGTGCGCCGGGTCGTAGGTGATCTCGATGGCCTCGGCATGATTGCCGTGGTTGCGGTAGGTGGCGTGGGGGACATGTGGGTCACCGGTGTATCCGACCCGGGTGGCGACCACACCGGGCTGCTTGCGAATCAGGTCCTGCATGCCCCAGAAGCAGCCGCCGGCCAGTATTGCCTTCTTGAAGTCCGTCATCTTCCCAATTATCCACTTGCTCGACAAACCCCAGTAGAACGTGTTCTAGTTCCATGCGTGAAGCAGGTTTTTACCCGCGACGAACTCGCCGCCGCGTTCGACACATTCGAGCAGACCGTCGCGCACGCCGCCGAGACCAAAAACTGGGACGAATGGGTGCAGCACTACACCCCCGACGTCGACTACATCGAGCACGCGGCCGGCACCATGAAGGGCCGCGACGAAGTGCGCACCTGGATCCGCAAGACCATGACGACTTTCCCGGGCAGTCACATGACGGAATTCCCGTCGTTGTGGTCGGTGATCGACGACGCGACCGGGCGAATCATCTGCGAGTTGGACAACCCGATGCGCGACCCCGGCGACGGCACCATCATCAGCGCGACGAACATCTCGATCATCACCTACGCCGGCAACGGCACATGGTCTCGCCAGGAGGACATTTACAACCCGCTGCGGTTCGTCCAAGCCGCAATCAAGTGGTGCAAGAAGGCGAAAAGCCTTGGCACCCTTGATAATGAAGCCGCGAACTGGCTGAAGACTTTTGGCGCGCCATCCGGAGGAACGCAGTGAGCGCACCCAAGCTGGTCATCGGCGCCAACGGCTTTCTGGGTTCGCACGTAACCCGGCAACTCGTCGCGACCGGGGCCGACGTGCGTGTCATGGTCCGCGAAGGCGCGAACACCCGCAGCATCGACGACCTCGACGTCACCCGCTTCCACGGTGATGTGTTCGATTCGGCCACCGTGCGCCAGGCGATGCAGGGCTGCGACCAGGTGTACTACTGCGTGGTCGACACCCGGGCCTGGCTGCAGGACCCGTCGCCGTTGTTCCGCACCAACGTCGAGGGACTGCGCAACGTCCTCGACGTGGCCATCGAAAGCCCGATTGCCGCCAAGCTGAAGCGGTTCGTGTTCACCAGCACCTACGCCACGATGGCCCGTCGGCACGGTCATGTCGCGACTGAGGACGAGCAGATCGACCGCCGCAACCTCACCCCCTACGTGCGATCGCGGGTGCAGGCCGAGGATCTGGTGCTGCAGTACGCGTCCGAGAAGAATCTGCCCGCCGTCGCGATGTGTGTGTCGACGACCTACGGCGACGGCGACTGGGGCCGCACTCCGCATGGCGCCTTCATCGCAGGCGCGGTCTTCGGCAAGCTGCCGTTCTCGATGAACGGCATCGAGCTGGAGGTGGTGGGTGTCGACGACGCGGCGAAGGCGCTGCTGATCGCCGCGGAGCGGGGCCGCAACGGCGAGCGGTACATCATCTCGGAGCGGATGATGCCGCTCAAAGAGGTGGTCAGAATCGCCGCCGACGAGGCGGGCGTGCCGGCACCAAGGCGGGCCATTTCGGTGCCCGTGCTGTACGCAATGGGGCTGCTGGGCAGTCTTCGAGCCCGGCTGACGGGCAAAGACGCCGAACTCAGCATGCAATCGGTGCGGATGATGCGTGCCGAGGCTCCGGTGGATCACAGCAAAGCGGTCCGCGAGCTGGGCTGGCAGCCAAGGCCTGTCGAGCCATCGATTCGGGAGGCCGCCCGGTTCTGGGCCAATATGAAGAACGCCAAGCGCAGCAGTAAAGCCACACCTGCCGACTAGCGACCCTGGCGCCCACATCGGGAATCTTGTGCGCCTGGCAGTGTTGAATCAGCTATTCGCACCTGAGGAGTTGTCGCCATGTCCAGTCGACCTGTTCTGGAACCCACCACCGAGCACCCGATCACCATCGAACCCACCAGACAACACGTCGTGGTCCGCGTTCACGGTGACATCGTCGCCGACACCCACAATGCGTTGGGACTGCGGGAATCGACTTACCCTACGGTCCAATATATTCCGTTCGAAGACGTGAACCACGACGTGCTCAGACGCACCAGCACCAGCACCTACTGCCCCTACAAGGGTGAAGCGGCCTACTACAGCGTGACCACCGCCGCCGGTGACACCGTTGACGACGCGATTTGGTTCTACGAGCAGCCCTACCCGGCAGTGGGGGCGATCGCCGGCCATGTCGCGTTCTATCCGGACAAGGCCGAGGTCACCGTCGGCGAGGACTAGCGGCCGGCCGGGCCGAAGACCTCGGCGGACAACCGGGTGTCGCTGTATTCACGAAGCGAGGCGATCAGCCCGTCCCGGGTTTCGAAGATGAAGACGGACGGGCTGTTGTAGTGCACACCGTCGACGGTCTCGCCGTCGGCTTCCGCCTCGATCACCACGCTTTCGCCGTCGTTGAAGCACTGGATGAAGTCCAGGTTCATGTCGAGGCGGCGTTTGCGCCGCTCGAACTCTTCGCGCAGCGCCGCTTTGTCGACTGAGTCGCGGGTCAGGATGCTCCAGTACGTGAAGTCGTCGCTGAGCAACTCGAAGCACTCGTCGACATCGGCGCCGTCGGATAGGCACTGCAAGAACATCCAGGCCAGCTCCGCAGACGGGGCGTCGAACGGCGTCGTCATCGGCGCCGCCCCTCAGCATCGCTGCGTCCCCCTCGCCGCTTCGCGGCTGGGGGTGCCCCCACTGCATCGTCGACTGGCGCGGTCATCGGCGCCGCTCCTCAGCATCGTCGAACGGGGAGGTCACATCGCCATCCTTACGCGCGGCACGCTGGCTGGTCAATGACGCCGCAGACGCGCGCCCGAGACCCAGGCGGACTTATGATCATCTCCGATCAAGCAGTCGCGGTACCCGGCGGGAGCAGATGGTGAGTAGCGCTCGCACGGTGACATTCCCCGGTGCGGTCAGCCCGGGCAATACCCTGTTCCCGCTGCGCCGGGGTCCCGGTGACCCGTGCTTCCAGATCGGCGAGGACGGCGCGATCTGGCGAACCAGTCTGTTACGCAGTGGATCTGTCACCGCGCGCCTTCGCCGCGCCGCGCCCAACGCGGTCGACTGCATAGCGTGGGGCAGCGGCGCTGACGAGTTTCTCGACGCGCTTCCGGCAATGCTCGGCGCCGACGACGACCCGTCGGGTTTTGCGCCGGTCGACCCGATCGTCGCCGAGGCGCACCGGCGGGTACCGCACCTGCGACTGGGTCGCACCGGTCAGGTGCTGGAGGCTCTTGTTCCCGCTGTCCTCGAGCAGCGGGTGCCGGGCAAGGACGCGTTCCGGGCGTGGCGCCTACTGGTCAGCAAGTACGGGACGACGGCACCTGGACCAGCGCCGCAGCGGATGCGGGTGCCACCATCGGCTGAGGTGTGGCGGCGGGTCCCGTCCTGGGAATTCCACCGCGCCAATGTCGATCCGGGCCGCGCCCGCACCATCGTCGGGTGCGCGCAGCGGGCCGCGTCGTTGGAGCGGCTCGGCTCCTGGCCGGTGGAGAAGGCCCGCGAGGCGCTGATGTCGCTGCCCGGTGTCGGAATCTGGACTGCGGCCGAGACAGCGCAACGGGCGTTCGGCGATCCCGACGCGCTGTCGGTCGGCGACTATCACATCTCCAAGATGATCGGCTGGACACTGCTGGGCCATCCGATCGGCGACGCCGAGATGGTCGAGCTTCTCGAACCGATGCGACCGCACCGCCAACGAGTGGTCCGGTTACTGGCGGCCAGCGGCCTGGCCTACGAGCCGCGACGTGGGGCGCGGTTGCCACTGCAGGACATTCGCGTCTTGTGAGGCGCCGGGATTACTCGTTGCGGTCACCGGGTACTTAGGGGCCCATGACTCAATTCACTGTTCCCGGCCTGACCGAGCAGCAGGGGGCCAAAATCGTTGATCTGCTGCAGAAGCAGTTGAGTACTTATAACGACCTTCATTTGACGCTTAAGCATGTCCACTGGAATGTGGTCGGCCCCAACTTCATTGGGGTGCACGAGATGATCGACCCCCAAGTGGAACTGGTCCGCGGATACGCCGACGAGGTGGCCGAGCGGATTGCCACGCTCGGTGGATCGCCGCAGGGCACGCCGGGTGCCATTCTCAAAGACCGGACCTGGGATGACTATTCGGTGGGCCGTGACACCGTGCAGGCTCACCTCGCAGCGCTCGACCTGGTCTACAACGGTGTCATCGAAGACACCCGCAAGGGCATCGCCGAGACCGAGGAACTCGATCCGATCACCCAGGACATCCTGATCGGCCACACCGCTGAGCTGGAGAAGTTCCAGTGGTTCGTCCGCGCACACCTGGAGAACGCCGGCGGAGCGCTGGTTCACGAAGGTTCCTCCAGCGAAGAAGGGGCGGCGAAGTCCGCCAACGGCGAGAGCTGAGCCTGGCGCGGCGATCATGACGGAATAATCGGACCGCAGTCCGGTTATATCGGGTATCCAAGTTAAAAGGAGCCCGAGATGCCCGCGATCACCGCTGACACCCTGACCTTGCCGCGGGTGTCCGCTGCGGGTCCCGTCGACACAGAACGCCCAGTCCGGACTGTCACCACCGGGCCGCGCGGCCACGAGGGCGAAGGATTCCCCGTGGTCCGCGCGTTCGCCGGCGTCAGCAGCGCCGCCCTGGACCCGTTTGTCCACATGGACCAAATGGGCGAGGTGGAATACCAGCCGGGCGAGCCGAGGGGAACTGACTGGCACCCGCACCGCGGGTTCGAAACGGTCACCTACATGATCGACGGCCGCTTTGCGCACCAGGACTCGCACGGCGGCGGTGGATTGATCGCCGACGGCGCGACCCAGTGGATGACCGCCGGAGCCGGCATCCTGCACATCGAAACGCCACCAGCCGAACTTGTCGAAAGCGGCGGCATGTTCCACGGCGTCCAGCTGTGGGTGAACCTGCCGAAGAAGGACAAGTTCGCCACGCCGCGATACCAGTCCATCGAGGGCAACGACGTCGCACTGCTGTCCTCCGGCGACGGCGGCGCGCTGATCCGTGTCATCGCCGGCGAGGTCGACGGTCATCACGGACCGGGTGTCACCCATACGCCGATCACCCTGGCGCACATGACAATCCAGTCTGGCGCGCGGCTGAACATACCGTGGAACCGCGACTACAACGCGCTGGTCTATGTGCTGGCCGGGCGTGGGTCGGTGGGACCTGTTTCGCACCCCGTGCAGCAAGGTCAACTGGTGACGCTGGGCCCCGGCGACCGAATTACCGTCGCCGCCGCGTCCTCGCAAGAGTCGCGGGTTGGGGCACTCGAGGTGCTGATCCTGGGCGGACGGCCGATTCGTGAGCCGGTGTTCCACTACGGCCCGTTCGTGATGAACACCAAGGCCGAGGTGATGCAGGCGATCGAGGACTACCAAAGCGGCAAATTCGGCAGCCTCCCACCCAACGCCTTGATGCCTCACCACTCGGGATAGTCGAGGCTGGCTAACACGGCCGTCAATAATGTGACGGACTCAGGTGTGAGCTATGGCACAATCAGGGTGTGGTGCAGCCCGCGACCCGGGGGCCGGGTCGCCCCCCAGCAGCAAAGGCGGCCGAGACGCGTAGGCGCATCCTGCGTGCCGCTCGGGAAGTGTTCAGCGAACGCGGCTACGACGCGGCGACCTTTCAGGCGATTGCCATCCGCGCCGACCTGACCCGGCCAGCGATCAACCACTACTTCGCAAACAAGCGCGCCCTGTACTGGCAGGTGCTCGAAGAGACCAACAATGCCGTGGTCGCCACGAGTGCTCAGCGGGCGCACAGTGAGACCACCCTGACCGCCCGGGTGTCGGCCTTCATCGAGGGCACCATCGAGGCCGAGACCCAAAACCGCGCGGCATCGGCATTCTTGATCACCGCAACGCTGGAGTCGCAGCGTCACCCTGAATTGGGCCGTCTCAGCGCTGACTCGGTCAGCACCACACGGTCGTTCCTGCGGTGGGCGATTAACGACGGTATTCAAAGCGGCGAGCTTGACGCGAACACCGATGCCGCGGCGCTCACCGAGATGCTGCTTGCGGTGCTGCTGGGGGTCGGTTTCTACGCGGGATTTGTGGCGAGTCGTCACGAATTGGACGCCATCACGGATCAATTGAAGGCGTTGCTGGCTCGCAGCCTCGCTGGGCCGCCTGGGCCAGCGCAGTGATGTAGCGCACACAAGCACATAGTTCGCCTAAGTTATTAGGTATCATCAATGGCGCCATGACTGATGCACACCCCGCGACCTCCGCTCGTTCTGAGGGCGACAGCTGGGACATCACCGAAAGCGTGGGCGCCACTGCTCTGAGCGTTGCCGCGGCCCGGGCTGTCGAGACGGGATCCGATGATCCCCTGATCCGCGACCAGTTCGCCTACCTGCTGGTATCCACCGCCGGGCAGCCGTGGGCACGGCTGGCCAGTTCGTTGGACTGGATTGGCGACGACGATCACGGTCGCCGGGCGCACCGGCTGGCCATCGACTACCAAGCTGTGCGTACGCACTACTTCGACTCCTACTTCGCCGACGCCGTCGCCGCCGCGGTCCGGCAGGTGGTCATCCTGGCCGCTGGCCTGGATTCACGGGCTTTCCGGCTGGAGTGGCCCCCCGGCACCACGGTTTACGAGATTGATCAGCCGCAGGTTGTCGCCTATAAGACGAGCACGCTGGAATCGGCCGGTGCAGCGCCGACTGCCCAGCGACGGACCGTTCAGGTCGACCTCCGCGACGACTGGGCCGCCGCACTGACCTCCGCCGGCTTCGACCCGAGCCAACCGACGGCCTGGCTGGCCGAAGGCCTGCTGCCCTATCTACCGGCCGAAGCGCAGGACCGGCTGTTCGAGATTTTGACCGGGTTGAGCGCGCCCGGCAGTCGAGTCGCCGTCGAAGCGTTCACCCTCGGAACGGCCGACAACGAAGCGCGCCGCATCGCCCGGCGGGCGCGTTTCGACCGGATGCGCCAGCGCCTCGGCCTGGACATCAACGTCGAGACGTTGACCTACCAGGAACGCGACCGGGCCGACGCCGCGGATTGGCTGACCGAGCACGGCTGGCACGTGAGTGCGGTCAGCAACGCCGACGAGATGGCCAGGCTCGGCCGGGCGATCCCCGAAGATCTGGCCGCCGAAGCCTTCACCACCAAGCTGCTGAGCGCCGAGCTCCGCGTAACCGATTGACCATCAACCACTTAGAAGGCAGGAACGCGATGAGCACCTTGCGTAGCCATGACGACACCTGGGACATCGCCACCAGTGTGGGCACTACCGCAGTAATGGTGGCCGCAGCCCGCGCCGCCGAGACCGACCGGCCCGACCCGCTGATCCGCGACCCGTTCGCCAAAGTTCTGGTGAGCGAGGCCGGCACCGGGGTGTGGGAAAAGATGCTCGACAGCTCGCTGCTCGACCAGGTGGCGACCATCGACGCCGAGGCCGCGGCGATCTTCGAACACATGCGCGGTTACCAAGCGGTGCGCACGCACTTCTTCGACGCCCATTTCGCCGGTGCGGTGGCTGCCGGAATCCGTCAGGTGGTGATCTTGGCATCCGGCCTTGACTCGCGGGCCTACCGACTGGACTGGCCGGCCGGCACCTCGGTGTACGAGATCGACCAGCCCAAGGTGCTGGAGTACAAGGCGGCGACGCTGAAGGCGCACGGGGCGGCCCCGTCAGCCGAGCGCCACGAGGTGGCGATCGATCTGCGGCAGGACTGGCCGGCTGCGCTCATCGCGACCGGCTTCGACCCCAAGGCGCCGACCGCCTGGTTAGCGGAAGGGCTGTTGATGTACCTGCCCGCTGACGCCCAGGACCGGCTGTTCACGCAGATCAGCGAGTTGAGCGCGCCGGGCAGCCGGATCGCTGCCGAGACCGCGGCCAACCACGCCGACGACCGTCGGCAGGAGATGCGGGAGCGCCTTGATCGGGTCGCCGCCAAGCTCGGCATCGAGCGCAACGTCGACATCCAGGACCTCATCTATCACGATGACGATCGCGCCGACGTCGCGACGTGGCTCAACGAGCACGGCTGGCGGGCCACCGCGCAGAACTCCGGCGACGAGATGCGCCGGCTGAACCGCTGGGTCGAGGGCGTGCCGTCCGCTGACGATAAGGAAGCGTTCTCGAAGTTCGTGACCGCCGAACGTATCTGAGCGGTCGTCCGCACCGGAACCAGCCATAGCCGAGGGCACCTGTTGCCCAACCGGGTGGTTGATTAGGATTGGGATTCCGCCGGTCGAGGACGGGATCCCCATGACGACCGAAATCGCTGCCCCGGTTGCGCCCACTGTCCCAGCTTCCGGCTCTGCCGTCGCCGAAACGGTCGCGCGGCTGCGTCAGACATTCGCCACCGGTCGCACTCGAAACGTGAAGTGGCGCAAGGAGCAACTGCTCGCACTCAAGCAATTGATGGTCGAGAACGAGAGCAAGGTCGCCGACGCACTCGAGAAGGATTTGGGCCGTTCGCCCTTCGAGGCGTGGCTCGCCGATGTCGCCAGTACCACCGGCGAGGCCGCGTACGCGGCGAAGAACGTGGGCAAGTGGGCCAAGCGCAGCCACCGCCTTCTGGAGCTGTCGCAGCTACCGGGCCGCGGCTGGGTGGAGCACGAGCCGTACGGCACCGTGTTGATCATCGGCGCATGGAACTTCCCGTTCGCGCTGACGCTGGGCCCCGCTACCGGTGCGATCGCCGCCGGAAACACCTTGGTGCTCAAGCCTTCTGAGGTCGCCCCCGCATCCTCGGCGCTGATGGCCGAGTTGGTCCCGCGCTATCTCGACACCGACGCGATCGCCGTCATCGAGGGCGATGGGGCGGTCAGTCAGGAGCTGATCGCGCAGGGCTTCGACCACCTGCTGTTCACCGGCGGAACCGAAATCGGACGCAAGGTGTACGAGGGCGCGGCGGCGCATCTGACCCCGGTCACCCTTGAACTCGGCGGCAAGAGCCCGGTCATCGTGTCGAAAGACGCGGACATCAAGGTGGCCGCCAAGCGGATCGCCTGGACCAAGCTGATCAACTCCGGGCAGATCTGCATTGCGCCCGATTACGTCTTGGCCGAGGCGCCGATCCGCGACCAGCTGGTCGACGAGATCCAAAAAGCGGTCACCAGCTTCGAGGCGGAAAACGCCAGTGGCGGTAAGCGAATCGTCAACGAGCGTCACTTCAACCGGCTGACCACCGCACTGGCCGCGACGCAGGGTCGGGTCGCCATCGGTGGTGGCTCGGACCCGTCGAAGTTGAATATCCAGCCGACGGTGGTGGTAGACCCCGCAGCCGACGAGCCGCTGATGACCGACGAGATCTTCGGCCCGATCCTCCCGGTGCTGACCGTCCAAAACCTCGACGAGGCAATCGCATTCGTGAACTCGCGGCCCAAGCCGCTGGCCGCCTACCTGTTCACCAAAGCCAAGGCAGTCCGGGACCGGGTGATCAAGGAAGTACCGGCCGGCGGCATGGTGGTCAACCATCTGCTGTTCCACTTCGCCACCCACAAGCTGCCGTTCGGCGGCGTCGGCCCGTCCGGCCTGGGTGCATACCACGGCAAGTTCGGCTTCGAGGAGTTCAGCCACCGCAAGTCGGTGCTGACCAAGCCGACCCGCCCCGACCTCGCGAGCTTCATCTACCCGCCGTATACAGAGAAGGCATGGAAGTTGGCTCGTCGGCTGTTCTGACTTTGCCGGCTCGTTGTGAATCCGTTTGGTCATTGAGGATCGAGAGGTAGGAACGTAATGCCCGGAGTGCAGGATCGCGTTGTCGTTGTCACCGGAGCCGGTGGTGGTCTGGGTCGCGAGTACGCGCTGACCCTCGCCAAGGAAGGCGCCAGCGTCGTGGTCAACGACCTCGGTGGTTCTCGTGACGGCACCGGTGCCGGACACAACATGGCCGACGACGTCGTGAAGGAGATCAAAGACGCCGGCGGACGTGCGGTCGCCAACTACGACAGCGTGGCCGAATCCGAAGGTGCCGAGAACATCATCAAGACCGCGCTCGACGAGTTCGGCAAGATCGACGGCGTCGTGAGCAACGCCGGCATCCTGCGCGACGGGACGTTCCACAAGATGTCGTTCGAGAACTGGGATTCCGTGCTCAAGGTGCACCTGTATGGCGGCTACAACGTCATTCGCGCCGCCTGGCCGCACTTCCGCGAGCAGAGCTATGGCCGCGTGCTGGTCGCCACGTCCACCAGCGGGCTGTTCGGCAATTTCGGCCAGGCCAACTACGGCGCAGCCAAGTTGGGGCTGGTCGGCTTGATCAACACGCTGGCCCAGGAGGGCGCCAAGTACAACATCAAGGCCAACGCGCTGGCGCCGATCGCCGCGACCCGGATGACCGAGGACATCCTGCCACCTGAGGTGTTGAAGAACCTGACGCCGGAGTTCGTCGCACCCGTGGTGGCTTACCTGGTCACCGAAGAAGTGCCCGACACCGGGTCGATCTTCATTGTCGGCGGCGGCAAGGTGCAGCGTGCCGCGCTGTTCCAGAACGAGGGCGTCACGTTCAAGACGCCGCCGTCGGTCGACGACATTGCCTCGCACTGGGGCGAGATCGACGACCTTTCTGGGGCTGAGCCGGCCAACTTCTCGATCCGCTGACACCAGCCAGTAAGAAAGGCGCCGCCCCCTCGCTTGGGTCGCGGCGCCTTTCTCGGCTGGCCTTTCTCAGAACAGACCCGAGAAGTCGGCCGTTATTTGGCTAATTGCGTTCGAGATAATTTCATATTCGAAGCCAGCCGCCAGTGTGCCTATCGCGGTGTCGGCGGCGACCGGCAATCCGAAAGCGTCAGCAAGATCACCGGTAGCCAAGTTTTCCGCGAACAACGAGTAGTCATATGCCGGAACGCTGGTCACCAATGCGTTCAAAATGTCGGCCGTCGGCAACAGCGTGCTGTAAGCCGTCGAGGTCGCGCTGGAGATCGCGTTGACGAGGTCGGTCAGCGTCGCCGTCGGGTCAGTTGACAGGGCAGACAGAAACTCGGTGAAGTTCACACTAGTTCCCGGGTCCACTATCGACGTCATCGCAGTGGGGTCCGACAGGTAGGCCTCGAACGCCGTGATGCCGTCCTGAGTCTTGGCGGCCAAGTTGGTAAATATGTCCGACATGCTGACGTCTGGAAACAGCCCGAACGGTGTGGCTACGTTTGCCGGTGCATCCGAGTAACCGAGGGTTCCGTCGCCGTAGCCCAGATTGATCAGATACGTGAGGTCAGGCCCCAGCAAGGCTTGCAGCGGTGCGGGCAGCAGCGCCACCAGCGGCGGGATCACATCGTGCCCGGGCCCGCCGATCGTGTCGATCATGTAGTAATTCGTCGTCGTGTCCCCGGACGTTATGAGGTGGACCGCGTCAGCGATGTCTGTGGGTGTTGGCCCGATCCCGCCAGCTGCGGCGTCCAGGTACGTGCCATGCAACTCCGCGATACCCAGAAAGGCGTTCACGTCGGACAGGAAGTTCAGCGGGTAGCGCGGAAAGTCGGCGAAGCCGTCGTATTCCAGCGTGTAGATCGACGTCGTGTAGTCGTCGGCCGGGGTTGCGCCGTCGAACGCAAGTCCCAGACTCGGCAGGTTCAGCGGGTCGACGGTTGTGTGACCCGAGATGGTTTCGAAGCCGTTGAAGCGTTCCAGCAGTCCGCCGTTGGGGTTGCTGGGGTCAGCGATTAGCAGGAAGTTGGGGGCATTGGTCGTGCCGGATTCATCTACGCCGTTCGGGTCGAGCAGCCGCATGGTGACGCCGGCTAACGTGGAGCTCTGCGAGTAACCGAACACGGTTGAGCCCAGTCCGTGCAGCTGATCACTAAGGATAGTGTTCTGCAAGAAGCTGGCGCCCTGACCCACCGAAGTGCTGCCGTCCGGGAGGCCATTGGCGTCTTGCGGGTAGTTCAAATATTCCTGGTGGACGCCGGCGCTGAAGAGCGGATAGAGCTGCTCGGGCGTAGGCAAGCCTTGTCCGAAGAAACCCGGTGAAGTGGGGTCATTTGAGGTGTTGCCGAAAAAGCCGGTGATGTCAGGATAAGTGGGGATGCCGGCGGGCCCATTTTCCAGGTAAAGGCCGTAAGCGGCCTGCACATAACCGGATCCAGGGATCGGCACTCCGGAGCCGCCGATCACCAAAGCAATGTCCGGTTCCGGCGGGAGGGGCTCCCCGAACGCAGAGGCCGGATTCATGATTGAGGTCAGCGAGAGCATTCCGGCGCCGGCGCTGGCGAACAGTCCGGCGGTAAGCCAACGAAGCTTCTGTCCTGGCATTAGAGACCTCCCGACGCTGGGTGGGTGACTGCGGTCGCGGCTTCCGTGGGCAATGCCCCGAAGCAGCACGGCGGTATCAGGCGCATGTGCATCATGCACCGTGCACTTACCTGAAGTGTAGGAAACGCTCAGGATTCTTTAATAAATATCTCGAGAGCGCGGAGTTAGCCGAGCAGCTCTGCGCGGAGCAGACGCACGTCGTCTCCAGTAACGTCGGCGCTGCGCAAGTATTCGTCGAGCGAGCCGAAGTTGTCGTCGATCGTCCGCCGCGCGGCATCGAGGTATTCCGCGCGGACGCCGAGCACCTCTTCGGACAGCCGCGCCTCGGTGGTCGATATCAGCTCCGGTGTCACGTCGATGTCGGCCCGCTGCCGGATGGCGTCGAGGATGCGCTCTCGCAGAAACGGGACGGCCTTATTGCTGGTCAGAAAGTCCGCCACGATTGCGTCGCGGTCGACACCGGCGGCCTCCAGCACCAGCGCGACGGTGAACCCGGTGCGGTCCTTGCCGGCGAAGCAGTGTGCGAGCACGGTGCGTCCGTCACCCAACAGCGTCACGACACGGTGCAGCGCCTCTCGGGCTCCCGGGTAGGTGGGAAACCGGCTGTACTCGTCGACCATGTAACGGGTCGCGGCGTCGCTGACGGATTCGCCGTCCGGCTTGTCTTCCAGCAGACGCTTGAAGGCGTGTTCGTGCGGTGCTTCACCGTCCGGATTGACGTCGTCGGGCGCGAGGTCGGGGATGGGCAACAGATGGATGTGGACGCCGTCGGGCACCAGCCCGGGGCCGTGACGCAGCACCTCACTGCGCGAACGTAGATCGGCGACATCGGTAATGCCCAGGCGGCGCAACTCGTCTCGGGCCTCGTCGGCCAGCTCACTCAGCTCGCCGGAACGGAACAGCCGACCGGGTCGCAGCACGCCGGTGGTGTCAGCAACGTCGCGAAAGTTCCATGCTCCCTGCAGATCCCGTACACTGGTGGCCACGTTAGGTGACCGCCGCGGCGAAAGCGCTTTTCTCCCGGCCGATTTCGGCCCGCGCGATGGAGCGCATGTGCACCTCGTCGGGTCCGTCGAAGATGCGCATCGCTCGGTGCCAGGCGTACATCCGGGCGAGCGCGGTGTCGTCACTGACGCCGGCGCCACCGTGCACCTGGATGGCGCGGTCGATCACATCGCAGGCCACCTGCGGCGCCACCGCTTTGATCTGGGAGACCAGCAAATGCGCGGCCCGATTGCCGTGCTGGTCGATCGTCCACGCCGCCTTCTCGCACAGCAGCCTGGCCTGATCAATTTCGTTGCGGGACTTCGCGATTGCGTGCTGAACCATGCCCTGATCCGCCAATGGCTTGCCGAACGCGATGCGGGTATTGGCCCGGTGGACCATCAGGGCCAGCGCCCGCTCGGCGCCGCCCAGCGCGCGCATGCAGTGGTGGATGCGGCCCGGGCCGAGCCGCGCCTGTGCGATCGCGAAGCCGGAGCCCTCCTCGCCGAGCAAATTGGTGACCGGCACCCGGACGTTGTCGTAGATGATCTCGCAGTGCCCGGGCTGATCCTGATAGCCGAAGACGGATGTCGAGCGGACCACGGTCACACCCGGCGTGTCGATCGGAACCAGGACCATCGACTGCTGCTGGTGGCTGGCCGCTTCCGGGTTGGTGCGGCCCATCACGATCAGAATCTTGCATCGTGGGTCCGCAGCCCCTGACGTCCACCACTTACGGCCGTTGATCACGTAGTCACCGCCGTCGCGCACGATCGAGGTCTCGATGTTGCGGGCGTCGCTGCTGGCGACGGCGGGCTCGGTCATGGAGAAGCCGCTGCGGATCTCGCCATTCAGCAACGGCTGCAGCCACTGCTTGCTTTGCTCCTCGGTCGCGAACAGGTGCAGGGTCTCCATGTTGCCGGTGTCCGGCGCCGCGCAGTTGATCGCTTCGGGCGCAATCTCGAGGCTCCACCCGGTCAGCTCGGCCAGCGGCGCGTAATCCAGATTGGTGAGACCGGACTCCGACGGCAGGAACAGGTTCCACAGCCCGGCGGCCTTGGCTTTGGCCTTGAGGTCCTCGATGACCGGTGGAACGGTGTGGTCGTGTGGGCCGACTTCCTCGCGGTACTTGTCGTACTCGGCCTCGGCGGGGAACACGTGATCGGTGATGAACTCGCTCAGTCGCTTGTGGTAGTCGCTGGCTTTGGCTGACATCGCGAAGTCCATGACCGCCACGATAAGCCACCCGCGCCGAGCCAATACCGGGGGCGCAGGATGAGTGCCATGACCGAGACTCGCCCGCCGCTTCCGCCTTTCACGTCGGCGACGGCCATCGAGAAAGTTCAGGCTGCCGAGGATGCGTGGAACAGCTGCGACCCTGATCGGGTCAGCCGCGGGTACACCGTCGACTCGCAATGGCGTAACCGAGGCGAGCACATCGTCGGTCGCGATGCGATCGTCGAGTTCTTGACCCGCAAGTGGCAGCGCGAACACGATTACGCCTTGCGCAAGAGCCTGTGGAATTTCAACGACAATCGCATCGCCGTCCGGTTCCAGTACGAGTGCCGCGATGCATCCGGTCAGTGGTGGCGCAGCTACGGCAACGAGCTATGGGAGTTCGACCAGGCCGGCTTGATGGGCCGTCGCGAAGCCAGCATCAACGACATCGCGATCGTGGCGTCTGATCGCCGGTACTTCGGCCCGCGCCCGACCGAGGAGTATGGCCAAGACCTCCCGCTTTGGTAGTCGACTCAGGCCATCAGGTTAGGGTTGTTGCCGATCTACCGGGGTGAGGGAGTACAGGAAGTAGATGCGGACGCCATGACAGAAACGCAGACGACGGTCGGTGTGGTCGCCGAGTCGGGAGCCGACGAGCGGCGGGTTGCGCTGGTACCGAAGGCAATCGCACCGCTGGTCAAGAGCGGTGTGGCGGTCGTCGTGGAAGCAGGCGCCGGTGAGCGCGCGTTGCTTCCTGACGCGCTGTACACCGAGGCTGGAGCGACCATCGGGGACGCATGGTCGGCCGACGTCGTGGTCAAGGTCGCGCCGCCGACCGCCGAAGAGGTCGGCCGGTTGAAGAGCGGGCAAACTCTGATCGGTTTCCTGGCGCCGCGCAACGCCGAAAACTCGATCGGCGCCCTCAAGCAGGCCGGTGTTCAGGCGTTCGCGTTAGAGGCCATTCCGCGTATTTCGCGGGCGCAGGCGATGGACGCGCTGTCGTCGCAGGGCAACGTCGCCGGTTACAAGGCCGTGCTGCTGGCCGCCTCGGAGTCGACCCGCTTCTTCCCGATGCTGACTACCGCGGCCGGCACCGTGAAGCCGGCCACCGTGCTGGTGCTCGGCGTCGGCGTCGCGGGCCTGCAGGCACTGGCGACGGCGAAACGACTGGGCGGTCGGACGACCGGCTACGACGTACGGCCCGAGGTGGCCGATCAGGTCCGCTCGGTGGGTGCGCAATGGTTGGACTTGGGGATCGACGCGGCCGGTGAAGGTGGCTACGCCCGCGAGCTCACCGACGAGGAACGCGCGCAGCAACAGAAGGCGCTGGAGAAGGCGATCAGCGGGTTCGACGTCGTCATCACCACCGCGTTGGTGCCGGGCCGCCCGGCGCCCAAGCTGGTGACCGCCGCCGCGGTCGAGGCGATGAAGCCGGGCTCCGTCGTGGTCGACCTGGCGGGGGAGACCGGCGGCAACTGCGAGCTCACCGAGCCGGGGAAGGTCGTCGTCAAGCACGACGTCACGATCGCCTCGCCGCTAAACCTGCCGGCCACCATGCCCGAGCATGCCAGCGAGCTGTACAGCAAGAACATCACCGCGCTGCTGGACCTGTTGATCAAAGACGGCGCGCTGGCTCCGGACTTCGACGACGAAGTCATCGCGGACTCATGCGTGACTCGCGTTGAGGCGGAGGCCTAGATGTACAACGAACTACTCGCCAACCTGGCGATCCTGGTGCTGTCCGGGTTCGTCGGATTCGCGGTGATCTCCAAAGTGCCCAACACGTTGCACACCCCGCTGATGTCGGGAACCAACGCCATCCACGGCATCGTCGTGCTCGGCGCTCTGGTGGTGTTCGGAGAGGTCGAGCACCCGTCGCTGGCGGTGCAGATCATTCTGTTCGTGGCGGTGGTGTTCGGCACGCTGAACGTCATCGGCGGGTTCATCGTCACCGACCGGATGCTGGGCATGTTCAAGGGCAAGAAGAAGCAGCCGGTCAAGACCGACGATGTGGTGGCCAAATGAACTACCTGGTAACCGCTCTCTACATCATTTCGTTCGGGCTCTTCATCTACGGCTTGATGGGCCTGACCGGACCCAAGACCGCTGTGCGCGGCAATCTGATTGCCGCGGTCGGTATGGCACTGGCCGTGACGGCGACGCTGATCAAGATCCGGCACACCGAGTCCTGGGTGCTGATCATCGCCGGGCTGGTCGTCGGCATCGTCCTCGGTGTTCCGCCGGCCCGGATGACCAAGATGACCGCCATGCCGCAGTTGGTGGCGTTCTTCAACGGTGTCGGTGGTGGCACCGTCGCGCTGATTGCGCTCGCGGAATTCATGGACACCAAAGGGTTTTCGGCGTTCCAGCATGACGAGTCACCCACCGTGCACATCGTGGTGGCGTCGCTGTTCGCCGCGATCATCGGCTCAATCTCGTTCTGGGGCTCGATCATCGCCTTCGGCAAGCTGCAGGAAATCATCTCCGGCGCACCGATCGGTCTGGGCAGGGCGCAGCAGCCGGTCAACCTGTTGCTGCTGATCGGGGCGGTCACCGCCGCGGTGGAGATCGGAATCCATGCGCATCCGGGCAGCGGCGGAGCTTCGCTGTGGTGGATGATCGGCCTGCTGAGCGCCGCCGCGCTGCTCGGCCTGATGGTGGTGTTGCCCATCGGCGGTGCCGACATGCCCGTGGTGATTTCACTGCTCAACGCGATGACCGGATTGTCGGCCGCCGCGGCGGGCCTGGCTCTGAACAACACCGCGATGATCGTCGCCGGAATGATCGTCGGCGCATCCGGATCCATCCTGACCAACCTGATGGCCAAGGCGATGAACCGCTCCATCCCCGCAATCGTCGCCGGCGGATTCGGCGGTGGCGGAATCGCGCCCGCTGGCGGCGACGCCGGCGACAAGACCGTCAAGGCCACCTCCGCCGCCGACGCCGCGATCCAGATGGCTTACGCCAACCAGGTGATCGTCGTGCCGGGTTACGGCTTGGCCGTCGCGCAGGCACAGCACGCCGTGAAGGACATGGCGGCGTTGCTCGAGGCCAAGGGCGTGGAGGTGAAGTACGCGATCCACCCGGTGGCCGGCCGGATGCCGGGGCACATGAACGTGCTGCTGGCCGAGGCCGAGGTCAACTACGACGCGATGAAGGACATGGACGACATCAACGACGAGTTCGGCCGGACCGACGTCGCGATCGTCATCGGCGCCAACGACGTCACCAACCCGGCGGCCCGCAATGACGCGTCCAGCCCGATCTATGGGATGCCGATTCTCAACGTGGACAAGGCGAAGTCGGTGATCGTGCTCAAGCGTTCGATGAATTCCGGGTTCGCGGGCATCGACAATCCGCTGTTCTACGGCGAAGGAACGACGATGCTGTTCGGTGACGCGAAGAAGTCGGTGTCCGAGGTGGCTGAGGAACTGAAGGCACTATAGCGGCCGAGGGCCTGGCGCCGAAGGCTGAACGGACTAAACGGGCGGATACGCCGGCGGCGGATAACCCTGGCCGTCGGTGACGCCGCGCAGACCCCACGGCAGGTACCGGAAGTAGAACTCGAGTTCGTCGGAAAAGTCGTAGCTGGGATCAGGATCCGGTTGCATCTGACTACCTCTCGAGTCGGCTCGTGTTTCACGCCAAAGTCTAGTCGCGGCGGGCGGCGCGCAACAGTGCACCGTCGTGTTGCCTAGACTACCCAACTAGTTGATTGACTCCGGGAAAACCCCCGGACTGCCGATAGCGAGTAGACATGCCATCCGAGAACGGGCTCAGCCGCCGCGAGGAGCTTCTGGTTGTTGCCACCAAGTTGTTCGCCGCCCGCGGTTATCACGGCACCCGGATGGACGATGTCGCCGACGTGGTCGGCTTGAACAAGGCCACCGTCTATCACTACTACGCCAGCAAGTCGCTGATCCTCTACGACATCTACCAGCAGGCCGCCGAGCGGACCCTGGCCGCCGTGCACGACGACCCGACGATGTCGGCCCGCGAGGCGCTCTACCAGTACACCGTGCGGCTGCTCAACCAGATCGCGGCCAACCCCGAGGGGGCGGCGGTCTATTTCCAGGAACAGCCCTACATCACCGAGTGGTTCACCGAGGAGCAAGTCGCCGCGGTGCGCGAGAAGGAAACGCAGGTGTATGAGCATGTGCACGGGCTCATCGACCGCGGCATCGCCAGCGGCGAGTTCTACGAAAGTGATTCGCACGTACTGGCTCTGGGCTACATCGGGATGACGCTGGGCGCCTACCGCTGGCTGCGCCCGAGCGGACGGCGTAGCGCCAAGGAGATCGCTGCGGAATTCAGCACCGCGCTGCTGCGGGGTCTGATCCGCGACGAGGCGACCCGGGTCGAGTCCCCGCTCGGCACGGCCAAAACGGAGATCGTCGCGCCATGACAGACCTGTTTCGCCTCGACGGCAAGGTCGCCGTTGTCACCGGTGGCGGTCGCGGCATCGGGCTGATGATCGCGCGCGGACTGCTGCAGGCCGGCGCGAGCGTGTACCTGTCCAGCCGGAAAAAAGCCGAGTTGGACGCCGCCGTCGCCGAACTGTCCGCTCACGGGCCGGTCCAGGCGATCCCGGCCGACCTGGGCACCGTTGACGGGGTCAACGCGTTGGTCGCCGACCTCTCCGAGCGAGAGGACGCGGTCCACGCGCTGTTCAACAACGCCGGCGCCGCCTGGGGAGCGCCACTGAGCGAGTTCCCCGAATCCGGCTTCGACAAGGTGATGAACGTCAACGTCAAGGGCGTCTTCATGCTCACCCGCGCGCTGGTACCCATGCTCGAGGCCGGTGCCGCCGACGGCGACCCGGCCCGCGTCATCAACACCGGCAGCATCGACGGGATCGTTCCGCCGGGACGCGGCCGGGACAATTTCTCCTACAGCGCCAGCAAGGCGGCCGTACACATGCTGACCCAGCACCTCGCCGGGGAGCTGGCGCCGCGGATTCTGGTCAATGCGATCGCGCCCGGGCTCTTCGAATCCCGGATGACCAAGGAACTGTTGGCGGCCGGCTCGGACGCGGTGGGCGCGGGCTTTCCGCTGGGACGGATCGGGCAGCCCGACGACATGGCGGGCATCGCGGTGTTTCTCGCCAGCCGGGCCAGCAGTTACATCACCGGCGCGGTGATTCCGGTGGACGGCGGCGTCAGCGTCATCCGCTGAGCAGATTGCGGCTCAGGAAGTCGAGTTGGTCGGCGATCACCCGCTCGAAGGCGTCGCCGACGTAGATCTCGAAATGCCCTTCTGGATAGAGCTTTATCTCGCCGCGCGGCGCGGTGGCGGCATAGCGGCGGGTCGGTCCGGGCGGCGCGACGGAGTCGGACTCGCAGATGCAGAACAGGATCGGGCATGCCACCTTCGCCGCGAGCCGACCGGGCCGGTAGGGCAGCAGCTTCACGCCGATCCGCGCGGCGACCTCGTTGCGAATCTCTGCTCCGTCGGGCACCAGACCAAGGAAACCGGGGTAGGCGTCCGGGGCGGTCATCAGCGCGAGCTCGCCGGGCCGACCTGCGGTCGGCACCATCACCGGTGGCCCACCGAAGCGGGCGCTGACCAGGTCACGAGTCGCCAAGGCAGTCAGGCGGGCACTGATCAAGGGGGCCACCGCGCCCAGTGAGGCGATGCTGTCGGTGAACGGGCACTGTGACACCACCGCCGCGATGCCCGGCACCCGAGCCGCCGTGGCGATCACGTGGCCACCACTGAAGGACGTGCCCCACAGGCCAATTCGACCCGGGTCGATGCCGGGCAGGGTGCGGGCGAATGCGACGGCGACGGTCCAGTCCTGCAATTGCATGCGAATGTCGAGCAGCTGTCGTGGCGCACCTTCGCTGTCGCCGAAGTTTCGGTAGTCGAACACCAGGCAGGCGTAACCGGCCGCGGCGAAACGTTCCGCGTAGGCGTCCAGGCGCATCGTGCGAACTGCGCCCAGCCCGTGCGCCATCACCAGTAGCGGGGCCATTGCGTGCTTGCCGTTGCCCTCCGGCCGATACAGCCATGCGCTGATCCGGTCGCCGCCGGAGTGAAACCAGACATCCTCACGCTGCGTAGTCACGACACTCATCCTGCACGCTGAGCAGTGCGTGTGGTAGACCGGCGCCATGGCCGCGGGTGTGCTGCAACAGGTGTCGTCGCTGGTGGGGGCCAAGTACGTCAGCACCGATCCTGATGTGTTGGCGGCCCGCAGCCTCGATTACACCGGCCGCTACCGCGGCCGCGCGAGCGCTCTGGTGCGGCCCGGTTCAGCCGACGAAGTGGGCGAGGTATTGCGGATCTGCCGCGATGCCGGAGCCCGTGTGACCATCCAGGGCGGCCGCACGTCACTGGTGGCCGGAACCGTCCCCGAACATGACGATGTGCTGCTGTCCACCGAAAGACTTACTGCCATAGGCAAAGTCGACACCACCGAACGCCGGGTAGCGGCCGAGGCCGGGGTGACGTTGAGCGCGGTGCAGCGGGTCGCGAGCTCGGCCGGCCTGGTGTTCGGTGTCGACCTGGCCGCCCGCGACACCGCGACCGTCGGCGGGATGGCCTCGACCAATGCGGGCGGGTTGCGCACGGTGCGCTACGGCAACATGAGGAGCCAGGTCATCGGGATAGACGTCGCGTTGCCGGACGGGTCGGTGGTGCGACGCCACTCGCGGGTGCGGGCCGACAACACCGGCTACGACCTGCCGTCGCTGTTCGTCGGCGCCGAGGGAACGCTAGGCGTGATCACGGCGCTCGACCTGCGGCTGCACCCGGATCCGGTGCATCGGGTCACCGCAGTGTGCGGCTTCGACGAGCTCAGCGCATTGGTCGACGCCGGCCGGCTGTTTCGTGATCTGGACGCCATCGCGGCGCTGGAGTTGATCGACGGGCGGGCCGCCGCGCTGGCCGAGGAGCATCTCGGCGCGCCGCCGCCGGTGCAGGGTCCCTGGTTGCTGCTGGTGGAGCTGGCCGCTGACTGCGATCAAACCGAGCGCCTTGCTGAGGCGCTGGAGGGTGTGCGTATGTCGAGCGAGCCGGCGGTGGGCGTCGATATGGCTGCGCAGCAACGGCTTTGGCGGGTACGCGAATCATTGTCCGAGGTGGTCGGGCTGTTCGGCTCGCCGCTGAAATTCGACGTGTCGCTGCCGCTTTCGGCAGTGGCCGGGTTCGCGCGTGACGCCGGGGTGCTCGTGCGGCGGCACGCCGCCGACGCCGTCGCGGTGCTGTTCGGCCACATCGGCGAGGGCAACCTGCATTTGAACGTGTTGCGCTGCGGCGCTGAGGAGGAACCGCGGCTCTACATCGCGATGATGGACCTGATCGCCGAATGTGGCGGCAACGTCAGCTCCGAGCATGGGGTCGGCAGCCGTAAGCGTCGCTACCTGGAGATGTCCCGCGACGCCGCCGATATCGCGGCGATGCGTTCGTTGAAGGCGGCGTTCGACCCGACCGGCTATCTCAACTCCGCGGTGCTGTTCGACTAGCAGGGCGACGGAGAGTCTTTCTGCTCGAAGCCTTGTCGAGTCTCACCGTCGAAGGGCGGCGATGCCGACGTCGAGCGCAGCCTCTAGGTAGGAGAGGTCACCGGTTGCGAGCATGACGCCGACCCCGCCCTGAATTCCGGCCAAAAGCGCGGCCGCGGACTGATCGGGATCCACGCCGACGCGAATTTGACCGCGGTCCTGCATGGTGCGGACGCCTGCGGCAATCGCACCATGCCACCGGTTCATCAACTTCGCGGTGACCGCCTGCGCGCCCGGGGTGGTACGTCCGATTTCCGACATCAACACCGCGATCGGACAGTTTTGGCCCTGTTTGCGGTACCGGTCCACCAGCACGTCGCGCCATCTTTGCCACGCCGCCCATGACACCAGCTGGCTGAGGTGCGGCTGCTGGTCGTCGATCACCATCTGCGATTCGAACTCCGCCACGGCAAGCAGCAGCTGCTCCTTGCCGCCTGGAAAGTAGTGAAATAGCTGACTTTTCGAAGTTCGAGTCGCGGCCATGATGTCTTCGAGCGTGACGTTCGAGACGCCGTGGGAGCGGATCTCGGCTGCTGCTCCGAGAATGATCCGTCGCCGCGTCGCGCGGCCCTTCGTCGTCAAATACTGGACTTGCGGGTCCATTTCCATATCAGCAGTATCTGGATTCATGACTACTCTCACAACCCCCCTGTCGGGCCGCGCGGCGTTGGTCACCGGGTCCACCGGCGGACTTGGCGTCGGCATCGCCCACGCCCTGGCACATGCAGGCGCTTTCGTCGTCGTCACCGGACGGGATAAGGCGCGAGGTGACGCGGTCGTCGCCGACATCCGATCTGCGGGTGGGACCGCCGCTTTCGCGAGTGCCGACCTCTCCGGCGAAGACGAAGAGGTGCGCCGGCTCGCATCGTGCGCCACCGCGCTTGCCGGCGGTCGGCTGGATATCCTCGTTAATAACGCCGCGATGCTGCTGATGCCGACACCGACCGCCGACGTCTCTGTCGAGTTGTTACGAGATGCATTCTCGGTCAACGTCTTCGCGCCGTTCTTACTCACCGGTGTGATCGCACCGCAGATGGCCCGCGACGGTGGCGGCGCGGTGGTCAACATCGGCTCGATCGCCGGTCTGCGCGGGGCGAGCGGCTCGGCGGTGTACTCCGCCAACAAGTCGGCGATCCATTCGCTGACAACGTCGTGGGCTGACGAGTACGGGCCGGCCGGCGTCCGAGTCAACGCCGTCGCACCGGGACCGATCGCGACCGAACGTCAACGGGAGTTTGCCGACTATCTGGCCCCAGCGCTGGCGCGGATCCCGTCACGTCGGATGAGCACAGTAACGGAGGTGTCCGATGCCGTGGTGTTCCTTGCCGGCCCAGCAGGGGCCAACATCCATGGCGCCATCCTCAGTGTGGACGGCGGCTGGTCTGCGGTCTAGCCAGCCGCAGGAAGATTCAGCCGCCCGTCTTGATCCCCACCGCGTGCCGCAGCTGGGCCAAAAACTCGTCGGCGTCGTCGCTACGAATCATGTAGTGCGAGAAGGCGACTCGGATAGCGGTGGCTGCCTTGACCGCCGCATTGGGGCCAGGCACCAACCGCTGCAGACCATCGCGCATCTGCGGGATGACGTTTGAGAACTGGGCGATGACGTGCTCGGGCTCGATGTCGACCATCCGCACACCGGTGTAGGAATGCTGGTAGTCGACGATGAAGCGCAGCGCCGCGTCCAGTTTGTCGGTGCCTTTGAGGCCGGCCGTAGCTTCACTCATGCCGCGTTCGAAGGTGAGCCGCTCGTACGTGGAGAACGCCGAGAGCAGGTCTTCTTTGGAGGCGAACCAGCGATACAACGTCGGCCGCGACACCCCCGCTTGGACTGCGACGTCAGAGAGGCTGAGCTTGCGCTTGCCGTTGCGGCCGAGGACCTCAGCGGTCGCCGCAAGGATCCGCTGCTGCGTCGAGGTGTCATCCTCGATGGTCGACGTCTGGTCCATACTCGCAACTTTACAAAGATTACCCGGAGTGTCACGCTGTTTTCGTGTCACTGGTGGTTGACTACCAAAGCTTAGCCGGGCAGATCCAGGTCGACGGGCTCCCGCGGTGAGCCACGCCAGAGCAGTGGTGATCACCGAAGCCTCATCGCCGGTCGCATGCGCCACTGCGTCGCGGTTCGCGGCGGACGGGCACCTGGTCTTGATGGGCAGCCGCCGACCGCACATCTGCGAGGAGTTCGCGGCCCGGCTCCGGTTGGTGGGCGGCTCGGTGTTCGCCGCTCACCTGGACCTGGCTGACTTAGCTTGCATCGATCGATTCACCGAGTCCGCCGACTATCTGGTCGGTGAGGTCGACGTGCTGATCAGCACCGCCGGTGTCGCCGACAGGTCTTGGGCGGGCGCGCAACATCTTGTCGGACAATTGGTTCCGCCGATGATCGACAACGGCCGCGGTGACGTCGTGCTGCTCAGCCCACAGCTGGTCGGGGCGTCGCCGGCCGGGGCGGACCGGATGCTCGAGGCGTGGGTCAGCGGTCTGGACGCGGAATTCGTCGGGACCGGCGTACGGGCCTCGATCGTCCGTTCGACCGGCGCGGTGCCGCCTCAGGACGCCGGCTGTCTGATCGCCGCGGCGATCAGTTCGCCTGACCACATGCACTTGCGTGTCGTCGACGTCATTCCGTCGGTTCGCGAAAGTGCGATCAGCGACGGCGTGTCTCGGGAAACGCGTTACTAACTGCACTCTCGCGGTCAATCCGGCCTTCGCCGTACCAGCACCGACTGCGCAATACTGCCCACCGCACCCGTCTCGTCGAACAGCGTTCCCACCGTCGTCCCGATACCGTCCGGACCGTAATTGGTCTCCGCGCGAACGCCGACCCACTCCCCGTCGGGGATCCGGTGGACGTGCACGACCAGGTCATTGTTCAAAAACGTCCACTTGGTGATGTCGATCTTGGAGCCAATCCCATTGGCGCAGTCGGCAACCGCGAACAGCCGCTGCAGTGGAGTCATCGTCTCGCCGTTGACCAGGCCGGCCGTCGGCTTGATCCACGACTCACCAGGCCCGTCATTGAGCGGCTTGGTCAACCATCGCCAGTCGAGACTGTGGACGTAGTTGCGGTCGAACTCCTTCTCGAGATTTCGGCTGTGTGCTTGACTCCGTGGAGCCGGCAGCGGCGCGGCGGCGTGAGTCAGCTCTGCGGTGTCGAGCTGCTGCAGCCGCCACCCGCTCGCCCGCGCCGTCGGGCGCGGCTGACCGTCGGGTCCGATTGCCAGCGTTTCGGCGCTGATCAATTCGATCTGCTTACCGGGGCGCAAGACGTTCGAGCGGACCCACATGTCGCCGTCGGCCGGAACCGGGCCCAGCAAGTCGATCGCGACCCGGCTGAGGCGGGTACCGTCGCGCGGGGCACAGCGCTCCAACGCGCGGACCAAAAGGGCGGACACCGGCGCGGCATGCTGGATGTCCGCTGTCCAGGTACTGCGAACCAAGTCTGTGGCAGTGAACCTTTCGCCAACCGCGTCGGCGGCGTCGATCAACTCGTAGTAGCAGTCCGTCATCGTTGGTATTGCCCGGCGGCCACGCCGGGAGTATCCACGATCGCCGTGTCTACCCGTGACAGCCGCGTGCCGATCAGCCGCTTGGGGTACACGTCGCTGCTCGACAGCATGAACAGGGTGCGGTCAGCAGCCCCGCCGAGCATGCAGGCGATGGCCGCGCGATCGCCGATGTCGATGCAGTGAGTCACGTGTCCGGTGTGGCCGTCGGCAACGATGCGCTCGAATCGGTGGGCCAGCGTCATCGCTGTCCACACACCGCCCTCAGCGTCCAGACAGATGCCGTCCGGCGGTCCGTCCAGCCCGTCGGCGAAGACTCGTCGATCGGACAAGTCGCCGCCCGCGCCGATGGTGTACGCGGTCAACCGCCGGCCGATCGACTCGGCGACGATCAGGGTGTGGCGGTCGGTCGTGATCGCCATGCCGTTGGGGAAGTCCAGTTCGCGGGCCACCACGCCGACGGTGCCGTCGGGATCGACCCGCAGGATCACGCCGCCTTTGAACGCCTGCGACCCGATATAGGCCCGGCCGTGGTGATCGACGACCATGTCGCCGAGATCGGCCGGCGCTACCGCGCTCAAATCGGCCATTACGTCGACACTTTCGCCGTCGTAGGCAAGCAGCACGCGTCGCTCGGCGGAGACGATCAACAGCGTCCCGTCCGGCCGGAAGCCGAGGCCGGAAGGCGCGTGTCCGGGCAGATGCAGCGTGGTCATCGATCCGCTGACGGTGAGGGTGTGCACCGCCTCGCCCAGCATGTCGGAAAACCACAGCAGACCCTCGAACCAGCGCGGGCCTTCACCGAAGCAGAACCCGGCGGCCAGCGGGGTCAATCCGTCAACCATTGCCGTCATCGAGTGCCTCTCCCAACGTCGTCGCTCCTTCGCGGCGGTAGAAACGGACCGGCCTGCCAGCTGGTCGGCTTTACAGATTATCGTATAAATGTCACGCGGTAACTTGCAGGGACACCGTCGGCGCTCAGCGAAGGAGAGTGGCAGATGCATTTCACCATCACCCACCCGATGCACCGGCACCCATACAACCCGGAGTTGGTCAGCGGTGCCGGCATCGCTGCGGTGGCCGCGGCCGCCGAAGCTGCCGGCATTGACGGCTTCGGGTTCACCGACCATCCCGCGCCGAGCCAGCGTTGGTTGGAGGCCGGCGGACACGACGCGCTGGACCCGTTTGTCGCGATGGGATACGCCGCGGCACACACCACCACGCTGCGGCTGATACCCAACATCGTGGTGTTGCCGTACCGAAACCCGTTCGTGGTGGCCAAGTCTGGTGCCACGCTGGACCTGCTGTCCGAGGGCCGATTCACCCTCGCCGTCGGGGTCGGCTACCTCAAGCGCGAGTTCGCCGCGCTCGGTGTGGACTTCGATGAGCGCGCCGAGTTGTTCGACGAAGCACTCGACGTCATCAAAGCGATCTGGACCACCGACGACGTCAACTTCGACGGCAAGCACTTCAGCGCCCGGGGGATTACCGCACACCCTCGGCCGGTCAGCGATCCGCATCCACCGATCTGGATCGGCGGTAACACCGGGGCCGCGCGGCGCCGGGCCGCGCTCAAGGGTGACGGGTGGTGCCCGTTCCCCGCGCCGCCCGCGCTGGCTCAAACCGCACGAACAGCGGCCATCGACTCGCTGGACAGCCTCGCCGCCGGCATCGACGACCTGAGACGCCGCATCGACGACGCCGGACGGGACGCCTCGAAGATCGACATCGTCTTCACCAACCTCGACGGCGGTAGCCCCACCGATGACGACTTCAACGCCCACGCCTACCTGGACGGGCTGGAGCGGCTGGCCAAACTCGGCGTGACCTGGGTGCAGGTCGCCCTGCCCGGCGACAGCCTGGCGCACGCCCTCGAGGTCGTCGACCGATTCAAGACGCTGGTCATCGACGCCGCGTGAACCGGCGATGGCTTTACAAGTTTTGGCGAGAATGTCATTCTCGCTAGGTGACAACAGACTCTGAGCAGACGCACTGGTCGGTCGCCGGCCTTCTCGACTTATTCGACGCACGCGAAGCCGGAGACGGTCGCTACACCGCCGACACCGGTATCGCAGCCGAGGACGAACGTCAGGTGGTCGAAGGGACCCAGGTACTGGCACAGGTGATCGTTGCTGTCGCCAAACGGTTTCCGCAGAAGTCGGTGCGGTCGGTGCACGCCGTGTTCGCGCGCGCCGTGGTGGTGGGCCCACCGGTCGAGATCGATATCGACGTCGTCGCCGAGGGGCGCTCGACGGCGACGGCGGTGGTCGGCGTGTCACAGAACGGACGCCGCGCCATCACGGTCACCACGCTGCTCGATGTGCCGTCCGACGACGTCATCCGCCACCACCTACCCCGTCCCGAGGTGGCTGCGCCCGGTGACGCCAACGACGGCGGCATGCTGATGGCCGGACGAGAACTGCGGCTGGTTGACGTCGTCGATGTGA
>JAVHWH010000143.1:0-18895 GCA_032159915.1 Mycobacterium sp. | reverse complement strand
GCCGACTGCACCTGATCACCGGCGCCATCCAGTTCACCGGCCCGGATAGCCGCCGCGAGGGTGGCTTCGTCGTCATAGCCGATCCGGGCCAGCGCCTCACTGACGCCGTCGTCATCATCGGCGAGCAGTTCTCGCTGAACCATCCGCAGGGCGTTGGCCGCCACCCGGGCGTGGAAGTTGACCCGACCGATGGTTGATTCCCGCACATCGGTCTCGAGAAAATCCGCGACCGCGGCGACCAGTTCTGCCGCGGTGGGACGACCGTATGCCGGCGCCATCAGATCGCGGGTGCTTCTGATCCCCGGTCGACGCCGGAGCGCAGCTTCACCGAAGCGGAGTAGACGAGCGTACGAAATCGCAGCACGGGGTCGTCGGAGGGTTCGATGCCGTCGGTGACGCGCATCGGGTCGAACACCACGATGTCCCCGTCGTGCTCGCGTTCGGTGTCGACGCCGGTGATCTCGAGGCTGCCGACCGTGACGGTGTGAGTGCTCTGCCAGGGCTTGGAGGGGTCGACGAGCGAGTCGCCGTGTGCGGCGATCTGGACTTGATAATCGAACCGAACCGGTTGCCCCGCAAGGCGTTGGTCGAGTTCGTGGATTAAGAAGTCCGCGTCTTTGGTCTTCGCGACGTCGGGCGACACGAGGTGTTCACCGGCCGCGGGCAGGAGGTGATAGCGGACGAACCGAGCGCTGCCGTCGCCCGCGACCCAGCGAAACGCGTGCAGTCCGTGATAAGCCACGGTCCCGTAGCTTTCCGGCACTTTGTTGGCTTCGCGCACCACCGGCAGCGCGGACAGAAAGCGGGGGTGAGTGGCGATGTATCCCGCGAGCCGCAGCGGAGCGGTGACGCCAGGCCGCATCGCATGCAGCAGTGCGACGAAGCCTTCGGGCGTGCTGGTCGGAAACAACTTCGCGGTCTGCGTGGATACGTCGGTGGTCGACCCGTCGGGAAGGGTGAATTTCACCGCCATCCCGCGAACGCCCGGCGCATTGTCGGGCTGTTTGGGATTGCCTGAGCCACTGGAGAATCGGATCAGCGCGGGCACAGCGGTGCCGTTGAGGTGTGCAGCGCGGGACAGTTCGGCCGCCTCGGGGGTCGCGGTGAATGTGCCGCGATAGAGCTTGCCTTTGGCGTGCAGCGCCCGGCTGCCGGGTTGCGCGCCGCCGGTTTCGCGGATTGCCTCGATTGCCTGATCAGGAGTCACCACAGCAAAATCCTAGGCGCTCAACCGGCGTGCGCAATTGCGTTATCGAGTAAGTCGAGCAAATCCCATTCGGTTTCGCAGACGCGGCGACCGATCGTCGCAAGCTCCACCGAAGGGGTCTGCCCGCTCAGGTGGCGTTCGGCCTGGTAGCGGCATATGACACCCCAACGCAGCGTGGCTTGCACCAACCACCAGTGAAACGCGGTCCGATCGACCGTGGTACCGCCGGCCTTTTCATACCCGTGAAGAAAACTTTCGATGCTGCCCAACCCGCCGGCGGCCAGACTTGGTGGTGCGCCGAACCGCCAAGCGCGAATGCAGAACCAGGCCAGATCTTCGTACGCCTCACCGACGTGCACCAGCTCCCAGTCCAGCACGGCCGCCAAATTAGAGCCGTCGACAATCAGGTTGCCCATCCGAAAGTCGCCGTGCACCAGACACGGCGGCGAGGGCGCCGGCCGGTTGTCGGCCAGCCACCGAAACGCCCACTCGAACGTGGCGGTGGTATCACCGATGATGTCTAGCTGCTCGCGCCACTGCGCCAATTGATCGTCATGGTCCACTCCGGGCAGGTGTGTGTCGGCTCGATGAATGGCGGCCAGCGCTTGGGCGCACTGGCTCAGCAGTTGTGCCCGGCCCCCGGCCCCGCCGTGTTCATCGAGCGTTCGCTGAATGCGACGGACAATGGTCTCACCTCTGATCTCGTCACAGATCAAAAACGGATTACCAAGTGCGACAAGAGAATCGTCAGCGACGACGATGTGGGGGACCGGTGCGCCTGCAGCGGCCGCGGCGCGTTGGGCGCGGGCTTCGAGTTCCATGCCGGCGTGCACCTCGTCAGGGGGGCCGGTGCGAAGGATCATCGACCCTCGTCGCCCGCCCGTGACGGCGTCGAACGCCCACGTGGTTCGGCTGGCACCGCCGGTCAGCGCACGCAGGTTCTCGACCGTGGTGCCGCGGTCGATGGCCTGTTCCAGCACGCCGGCGAGTTTCGCTGCCAGCTCGTCGGCATCCGTCATCTGCGGCCGAAATCGAACAGCCGCTGGGCCACCCGACGGATCTGGATTTCCTCTGCCCCCTCGGTGATCCGGTAGCGGCGGTGGTGGCGGTAGATGTGCTCGAACGGCTCATGACGGCTGTATCCGAGACCGCCGAAGATCTGCATCGCTCGATCGGCGGCGTCGCACACCAGCCGGTTGGCGCGATAGTTGGCCATCGACACTTTGTCCGACACTTCCATGTGATGGTCACGGTCGAGGTGCCACGCTGCGTACTGCACCAGCAGCCGGACCATCTGGGCTTCGGTCTGCAGCTCGGCCAACGGCCACTGCACCGCTTGGTTGGCCGACAGCGGCTTACCGAAAACCCGGCGGCTGCCGGCATATTCGGCGGCCCGGTCGATACAGTACTGCGCTGCCCCCAGGCTGCTGGCCGCCTGACGGATGCGGTTCTCGTGCAGGAAAGTCTGCGCGACCTCCAGCCCGCGGTCCACCTCGCCGAGTACCGCGTCTGCGGGTACGCGTACATCGGTCAGCTCGACCTCGCCGTGGTCGGTCGGCATGTTGAACGTCCACCAGTAGTACGGGATGTCAAAGCCTGGGGCGTCGGTGGGAACCAGGAAAGCGGTGATTCCATGAGCCTGTCCCGGCTCGCCGGAGGTACGGGCGAAGATCAAGTCATGCGTGGCCCGGTGTACACCGGTGTTGAATCGCTTGGAGCCGTTGATGATCCAGTGGTCACCGTCGGACTTGGCCTGAGTTTCCAACCAGGTGGCGTCGGAGCCGTGCAGCGGCTCGGTGAGCCCGAAAGCCATCGAGCGTTCCCCGGTGATCAGCGCCTCCGACCAGGCGGCGCGCTGCTGGTCGGAGCCGAACCGCTCCATCATGATGACTTGCGGGAAGTTGCCGACGATCGAGGACTCGTTCTGCAGATCGTTGTGCAGCCCAAGACCTTTGTGTGCCAGATGTTCTCGTATTATCGCCATCTCGAGGTTGGTGCCGTCACGACCGCCCAGCGATGCAGGCAGCCCGTAGCGCAACCAGCCGGCCCGGTCCGCGCGTCGGCGCATCTCGGCGAGCAGGTCCTCCCATTCCCTGGTGGGGATACCGTCGTTGTCCCAGTCGGTGCGAGCGTGTTCGCGGCGCTTGTCGAAGAACTGTATGTTGTCGGCCTGCAACGGTGCTATCTCGCGCTCGATGAACGAATCCATGTCGGCGAGCAGCACCGGAAGGTGTTCGGGCAACGTGAAATCCATTGCGATCTTCTCCTTAGGTCTAGCGGCTTTTCGCGGTCAGCGTTGCTTGTGCCGTTCCGGCCGCGGGCATCAGCGTGCTATCCGGTCACCGGCATGCAGCAAGGCACTCGGCAAGTCGTGCCCGACAATCGTTGTCGCCACCCGGGCTGCGGCTATCGCGGCCTGCAGGTCGATGTCGACGTCGATGTCACTGTCGCGCAGCAGATACACCAGATCCTCGGTGGCGATGTTGCCGGTGGCGCCCGGTGCGAACGGACAGCCGCCCAGCCCGCCGGCCGACGCGTCCAGTCGGGTGACCCCTGCCTCGACCGCGGCATATGCGCTGGCCAGTCCGGCGCCGCGGGTGTTGTGGAAGTGCCCGCCCAACGGCAGCTCGCCGATCACCGGACGCAGTTGCGCGATCAGCGATCGCACCCGCCCAGGCGTGGTGGTGCCGATGGTGTCGGCGATGCAGAGCCGGTCGACGCCGCTGTCACGTGCGGCCGCGGCGATGTCGAGCACCCGCCCCGGCGGGGTGGGTCCCTCGAAAGGGCAATCCCATGCCACCGCGACGATGACCTCGACGCTGACATCGCTGTCGCGCGCAATGGCCACGATCTCGCTGATGTGTTCGGTCGCTTGTGCGCTGCTGCGCCCGACATTGGCCTGGCTGAATGCATCGCTGGCCGCGACCACGTATTCGATTGAGCGCAAGCCCGCGGCGACGGCCCGCCTGGCGCCGTTCGGGCTGGCGACCAGCGCGGAGAAGTCGATGTCGGGGTAGTGATGCAGTTCGGCAGCCAGTTCGGCAGCATCGGCCATCGACGGAACCTTCGTCGGCGAAACGAACGCGGTGGCCTCGACCTCGCGCACCCCGGTGGCGGCCACCGCTGCCAGCAGTTCCAGCTTGGCCGACAATGGGATTGGCTTCTCGATTTGCAACCCGTCGCGCAATGACACCTCGCGAATGACCACGCTCCGGCCCATGGCACCGCTCTCCCCCGCAAGCGGGAGGTGCCCCCACCTCATCGCTTCGTCCCCCGCAAGCGGGAGGTGCCCCCACTGAATCGTCGCCGGTGCGTCATATGATGCCCTCCGCTCGCAACACATCGAGTTCCTCGGGCCGTTTGCCGAGCAGCCCGACGTAGACGTCGTCATTGTGCTGGCCCGGGCGGGCCGAACCGGCGTTGCGGACACTGCCCGGGGACTCCGATAGCACCGGCGTGACCCCCGGCCCCAGCACCGGCCGGCCGAGCCGTTCGTCGTGGTGCTCGACCAGCATGCCGCGGGCGCGGAGCTGCGGATCTTTCACCACGTCGGCGACAGTGTTGATCGGGCCGGCGATGACGCCTGCGGCGCTGAGAGTTTCGATGATGACGCCGGCTTCGCGCTCGGCGGCCCAGGCGCCGATAATGGCGTCGAGTTCGTCCTGGTTGCGGCCGCGCGCAACGTGGTTGGCGAACCGGTCGTCGGCGATGAGTTCGGCTCGTCCCATCGCCGTGCACAGCCGGGCGAACACGCTGTCCTGGTTGGCCGCGATCACCACCCACGAGCCGTCGGCACTCTGATAGATGTTCGACGGCGCTATACCCTCCAGGCGGGTGCCGGACGGGCCGCGCACCACACCTGCGACGTCGTAGTCCGGAATGGTGGATTCCTGCACCGCCAAACATGATTCGGTGAGTGCCACGTCGACGACCTGGCCGTGCCCGGTCACGCTGCGCCGATACAGCGCGGCCAGCGCCCCCTGGGCGCCGAACATCCCGGCCAGGCTGTCGCCCAGCGACAGGGCCAGCCGCGGTGGCGGTCCACCAGGAAAGCCGTTGAGGTGCCGCAGACCGCTGGATGCTTCGGCTACCGAGGCGTATCCGGCCTTGTGGGCGTCGGGCCCAGTCTGTCCATAACCTGACACCCGAACCAGGATGATCCCCGGATTGCGTTCGCTGAGAACGTCGTAACTCAGCTCCCACTTCTCCAGCGTGCCGGGGCGGAAGTTCTCCACCACGATGTCGGACTGGTCGACGAGATCGAGAAACAACTCGCGGCCGCGCGGTTGACGCAGATCGAGCGTGATGGCTCGCTTGTTGCGGGCATGGACGGTCCAGAACACGTGATGCCCGTCGACCTCAGCCTGGCCCCAGGTGCGCAGCGGATCCGGTGCGCCCGGTGGCTCGACCTTGACGACGTCGGCGCCCATGTCACCGAGCAGCCGTCCGGCGAAGGGTCCGGCGATCAGGGTGCCCAACTCGAGCACCCGGATGCCGTCCAGCGGACCGGTTACCACTTGTACGCCAGGCCGACCGAGCTCATGTTCACTACTTGAGGATCGCCCAAATATCAGGTTGCCGGAACCCGTTCGATGATTTCTCTGGCGTTGCGCAGTCTGTATCGACATGACCAACGACATCATCACCACCACGATCACGATTCCCACATCGGCCGACGCTGTGTTCGGAGTATTGGCGGACCCCTCCACACACGAGCTCATCGACGGGACCGGCTGGGTACGCGAGTCCCTCGACGGCGAGTCGCTGACTCACACCGGCCAGATTTTCCGGATCGCGATGTACCACGACAACCACCCCAACAAGTACTACGAGATGTCCAACAAGGTGGTGGTGTTCGACCGCCCACACGCGATTGCCTGGGAGCCGGGCCAGGCCGCCGCGGAGAACGGGACTCTGTCGTTCGGCGGCTGGATCTGGCGCTACGACATCCATGACGCGGGATCGTCGCAAGCGCATGTCACGCTCACCTACGACTGGTCGGCGGTACCGGCTGAACTTCGCGAGCACATTCAATTCCCGCCGTTCGATCCAACGCACCTCGAGAATTCGCTCAAGCATTTGTCCGACCTGGCCGCCGCTCGAGATGCCGGCTGAGAATCAATCCCGAACGCGCAGGACGACTTTCCCTTTGGCCGTGCGGTTTTCCAGCGAGGCGATCGCGGCGGCGGCCTCATCCAGCGGGTAGACCACCGGCTCGGGAGGCGGCAGCTTCCCGGAGGCGAGCAGCTTCTCGAGCTCGGCCCACTGTTCGGTCAGCGCGCCGGGGTGTGTTCCGGCCCAGGCGCCCCAACCGACGCCCACCACGTCAACATTGTTGAGCAGCAACCGGTTTACCTTCACGGTGGGGATCTCGCCGCCGGTGAACCCGATGACCAGCAGGCGTCCGCCCGGTGCGAGTGAACGCAGCGAGTCGATGAACCGGTCACCCCCGACCGGGTCGACCACCAGGTCCACCCCGCGGCCACCGGTCAGTTCCTTGATCGCGTCCTTGAATCCGTCGGCCAGCACGACGTCGGTCGCACCCGCGGCGCGCGCGATGTCGGCCTTGTCGTCGGTGCTGACCACCGCGATCACGCGCGACGCGCCCAGCACCGGCGCCAGTCGCAGTGCTGAGGTGCCGATCCCGCCGGCAGCGCCGTGCACCAACACCGTCTCACCCTCATGCAGACGGCCGCGGACAGTGAGTGCGAAGTACACCGTCAGATCGTTGAACAGCAGGCCGGCGCCCGCGGCGAAGCTCACGTTGTCCGGCAGCTTGAACACCCGGTCGGGCGCCAAGACGGCGACCTCGGCCATGCCTCCGGTCAGCATGGTCAGCCCGACCACCCGGTCACCGGTTTTCACCGGAGCGTCGGCCGGCGCCGACCGCACCACCCCGGCGATCTCGGCGCCCAATACGAACGGCGGGTCGGGGCGGTATTGATAAAGGCCACGGGTCAGCAATGCATCCGGGAAGGCTGCGCCGGCCGCATGCACGTCGACGATCACGCCGTCGCCGGTAGGTTCGTCGATCTCGCTGATCTCGACGCCGTCGGGACCATCGAGTCGTGTCAACTGTGCTGCGCGCATGCCACCTCCGTTGTCAGGCTGAACGTCGCTAGCGCTTGACGTTAGCCCCGGCCGGCCGAGCGGTTTCCGGTCGGTCCCTTTTCAGGTGCGCTCGCCTTTTGCCGATTGACGGTGGCGTTCGAGTGTCTGGGTGAGCCCATCGACGATCAACTCGAGTCCGAACGCGAACTCGTCGGTCCAGGCGACCGGCAGATTATCGGCCACAGCGACGGTCGCAGGAAACTGTGCAGGGTCGAGGTCCTGGAAGATCTGCGTCAGGGCGTCGTCGTCCTGCTCGGTGTCGTTGCCGGTGAGCTGAATAGCGAAACCCAGAACGTATCGGGCCAATGTTGCATGCGATCGCGCGGCAAGCGCCGGAGGAAATCCGTTGGCGAGCAGAAATGCGATCATTTTTTCCCGCGCGAGCATCGCGTTCGGTCCAGTCGGCACCTCGCGCGCCAGCAGCGGCGCCACGTTCCGGTGTCGCGCTAGTCCGTCGAACATGTTGTGGGCGGCCGCCTTACACGCGTCCTGCCAGGCCATCCTGCTGAGTTCGGCGACGTCGAGTTCGACGGTGCCGAATACCCGGTCGACGACGTGCGCGACCAGGTCTGCGCGGTCGGCGAAGTGCCGGTACAGCGTTGCGGTTCCGGAGTTGAGCCGCTGCGCCAAATTTCGCATCGACAGCGCGTCGGCGCCTTGTTCGTCGACGATTTCCAACGCGGCTGTAACCATCCGTTCCAGTGGGATTGCCGGCCGACCGGCGGTCCTTGTGGTCACCGGGTAAGTATGACATCGGCGTTGACATGTCGTGATAATAACGGATACAGTGTATCCAATACTACAGTCGTCGAACGCGAGGAATTCTTATGACGCTGTTACCGCTTGCGCGGGAACCCTTTACAGTTCCCGTAGACCGAGACATGCTCCCTTCGGAGCGACGCATGTTCGTCCGCAGCCACCGCACCTGCGTCTACGGCTACCGTCGTCGCCAGGATGGGCCCGGCATGTCGATCGTGTACTACATACCCACCGATGACGACGAGCTGCTGGTGTCGACGATGGCCGGGCGTGGCAAGGCCCGCGCGATCGCGCGCGACGGCAAAGTTAGTCTCTGTGTGCTGGACGAGCGTTGGCCTTTCGCGTATCTCCAGGTATATGCCGACGCGACGGTGGAGCATGATCGCGACCTGGTCGTCGACGTGATGATCGCCGTCGCCGGGCGAATGTCGGGTCAGCCGCTGGACGAACAGGCTCGCCCGTTCATCGAAGCGATGGCGGAGCAGGAGGACCGGGTCGTCGTGCGTTGCCGGCCGTACGAGACCTTCGCTCAGCCGCCGCGGCATCTACACCGCAACGATCAAGAAGAACAGATCACCCACTGGGTGTCGGGGTTGGTGCCATGGGATGCGGTGGACCCGACGTAATCCCTTACCGCGTGTTCGTGCAAGCTCGTCGCGGTCATGCGCTCGCCTCAGTTCTCGCGGAAGCGGACACGGCATAGCCCTCGGGTGGGGGCGGCAGTGGCTGACCGGATTTGGCTGCGGCATAGATGAACCCGTCGGGACGCAACACTGCGGCAGCGGCCTTTTTCCGTCGCAGCCAGCCGACGAGCGTGGGCTCCGCGATCGGGATCGTCGGGACGCCGAGCCGCGACCAGGCATGGATGCCGGGTGGCGCAGATCCGGTATGCACAACGGCCCACTGCCGGCCCAGAACCTCGTCGAAGCGAACCCGTGCACCGTCGGCGTTCCTCACCCACGGCTGCGGGACCTGCCAGCCGACCGCCGGGTGGCGCACGGAGCTCAAGAAGCCACGCCGGTACCGTGCGGCGGGTATCCAGGCGAACTTGTCGACCACGCCGCTCACCGCGGGCACTCGTAAAATATTGCGCAGCAGATGATTTCGCATAGCTGCAACCGCGCGGCGGCGTTCGGTGATGAGCCGCCCGGTGCGGCAGGCGCGCCGTGTCACTTCGGTGACGTGTGGTTTGCGCTCGGCTTGGTAAGTGTCGAGTAACGACTCCGGGGATTGTTCCTGTACGACAGCGGCCAGCTTCCAGCACAGGTTGGCGGCATCGCGGACGCCGGCCGACATGCCCTGACCGATATAGGGCGGCATTGCGTGTGCCGCGTCGCCGGCCAGAAAGACCCGGCCGACCCGCCATCGGTCGGCGACGCGGACGTGGTGGCTGTAGATCACCGCGCGCAGGATCTCGACGTTGGCGTCGGTGATGCCCTGATCGTTGAGCACCTCCCATATTGCGTCATGGCGAAGCAGCTCCTGCTCGACTTCGCCTGTACGCGCTGGGTATTCCCAGCGGTGGTGGCTCAGGGGAGTAGGGCAGTCGACGGTCGGCCGATCCGGGTTGCAGTGAAACCGCAAGCGGTCGTGGCCCTCCCACTCATCGCGCACCTTGGTGTCGATCACGACCCAACGCTCGCTGTAGGTTCGTCCGGTGTAGCCGATTCCGAGCTGGCCACGCGTCGGCGATGAGCCACCGTCGGCGGCGACGACGTACCTCGCGTGCAGCCGCTTCAGCGTGTCGGTCCGCAGGTCGGCGACCATCAGCTCGACGCGGTCGTCCTCGGTATGCAGGCGCAGGCATTCGTGTTGCAGTAACACGTCGACCTTGGTGAATCGCTCGACTCCGTCGCGCAGAACCTGCTCGACCGCCGGCTGATACAGGAACTGCTGCGGCGGATGCCCGGCCCCGCGCGGGCTGACCTTCACGTCGATGAACGGCGCGCCGTGGTGGTCGACAAAGGTCAGCGGCCGGTCGGGCAACATGTCTTGCTGCAACCGATCAGCCAGCCCGACCGATTGCCAGATCCGCATGACCTCTTCGTCGGTGGAGACTGCCCGGGCACGGTTGTAAATATCTGAATCACGCTCGACGACAACCACTCTCAAGCCCAGCTGGCCCAGCAGGTTCGCGGCGGTCGCGCCCGTCGGACCGTAGCCGATGACTGCCACGTCGTACGTCTCTGAACTGGTCACGGTGATCTCTCGTCGGTGACGGGTTGTTCTGTAGTGATCATTACGCTAATGTAGTGATCACTACAGAGTCAAGGAGCCACGTGTCGAAGAAGGTGCAGCCGGTACGGCGCAAGCGCGCCGACGGTGAGCTGTCGCGACAGCGCATTCTCGACGCCGCCGCCGAGATCGCCGCCGAGCGTGGCTACGAAGGCGCGAGCATCGCACTGGTCAGCGCCAAATGTGGGCTGCCGGCCAGTTCGATCTATTGGCATTTCACGAATAAAGACGACCTGATTGCGGCGGTGATCGAGCGCAGCTTCGCCGACTGGCTCGCAGCGTGGCAGGTGCCCGATGAGGGCAGCGCCGAAGATCGCTTGTCGGGCATGGCGATGCAGATCGCGAAAGCGCTGCTCGACTCACCTGATTTCATTCGGCTCGGCCTGATGCTGGCTTTGGAGCGGCGTCCGGTCGAGCCGCGAGCACGCGCGATGTTCCTGCAGACTCGCGCTCAGACCTGCGATCAGCTCGCCGAAACCATGCGTGGGTTCGGGCCAGATCTCACCGAGGCGCAGATCCAACAACTCGTCACCTACGCCATGGCCGGTGCCGATGGCTTGTTCATTGCTAAGGAGATCGGCGGCGACGCGGTGGATCTGATCGCCCTCTTCGAGTTGCACGCTCGCGCGTTGTACGACACCGCGTTGCGGATGATTGCGGAAGGCGGGTAACCGATAACATGACGGCGCACCCCGATCTGCACAGTGAGCACGGCGCCCGGCGCGGCGAACACCCCGGACGCTCGCTGAATCCGGTGATCAAGGTCCACGACCTCGCCTGGCTGGAATTCGAGAAGCCGGATCTGGTTCGCGCCGAGGCATTCGCGCACGCGTTCGGCTTCAGCACGGCGTCACGCAGCGGCGACGAGCTGTACTTGCGGGGCAGCGATGCGGGCGCGCCGTGTGTCCTCATTCGCCGCGGAGCGACATCACGATTCGTCGGCACCGCGTTCGTGGCGGCCGACGAGGCCGATGTGCGTCGCCTTGCCGCCGCCAACGGCACGCAGCCAAAGGTGTTGCCCGATGTGATCGGGGGCCTTGCGGTGACGTTGACCGATCCCAGTGGAACACCGGTTCGCGTGGTAGCGGGCACTCGTCAGCTGAGCACGCTGCCGGCTCAGTCGGCCGCGGCCTTCAACTTCGGCGCACGGGTGCTGCGCGCCAACGCTGTTCAGCGACCAGCACGGCAACCCGCGCGCGTGCAGCGACTCGGACACGTCGTGTTGCAGACGACCAAGTACCGCCAGACGCTGAACTGGTATCTGGATCAGCTCGGCATGATCGTCAGCGACTTCCTGTTCTTTCCCGGTCAGCGCGATCGCGGACCGATGATGAGCTTTATTCGCTGCGACCGCGGCCAGACTCCTGCCGACCACCACACCGTCGCGCTCGCGCTGGGCCCGACGAACCGCTACGTCCACTCGGCATATCAGGTATGCGACATCGACGCGCTGGCTGCCGGCGGTGAGTACCTGAAAGATGATGGCTATCAGCGCAGCTGGGGAATCGGCAGACATATTCAGGGCAGTCAGATCTTCGACTACTGGCGCGACCCGGACGGCTTTCTGGTCGAGCACTTTACCGACGGTGACATGTTCGACTGCACGCTGGAACCTGGCTGGGCGCCATTCACCGGGTCAGGATTGGCCCAATGGGGTCCACCGGTCACCAGAGATTTCCTCGGCACCAACCCACGGTCCTTGCCTTACGAAGCGCGGTCGATGATCAGCGCGCTTCGGGCCGACAACGAATTCGACCTCCGTCGCCTGATCGGCCTGATGAAAGTAGCCACGTCATGACCGTTTCGATCCTGCGCACCGCCGACGCCTGGTGGGTGACCACCTCGGCCGGAGCCGCCAAGGTCAACACCGACGCCACCACCACGGCTGCACTACTGGCCGACCGCAGCGCCATCGACGCGGCCGCGTCCGGTTCAGTCGCGGTACCGGTCGCCAGCCTTGCACTGCTCTCGCCGCTCACCGCGCCGTGCCGAGTGGTCGCCCAGATGACCAACTTCATTTCGCACGTCGAAGACGCCGGCATGGACCCCAAGTCGGTTCCACTGACGTTCTTCCGCAAGGCATCCGGGTCGATCGCCGGGCCGTTTGACGACATCGTCAAGCCTCCCCATGTGCGGTTGCTGGACTATGAAGTCGAGATCGGTCTGGTGATCGGCCGCGAGATCCCGGTCGGCACCGAGATCTCAGAGACGAACCTGCCCGACTACATTGCGGGTCTGGTGGTGACCAACGACGTATCCGCGCGTGACATACAACTGCCGAAAACGCAGTTCTACGAATCGAAGTCGTATCCGACCTTCACTCCGGCGGGTCCGGCCCTGGTGCTACTGGATGCCGACGAGCTCAAACGCTTCGGCGACTTACGCCTTCAGCTAAGGGTCAACGGCGAGCTGCGCCAGAATGCCATCGTCGACGGCGACATGATCTATCCGCCTGTTCAGGCGTTGCGGGCACTGGCCCGGTTTCAACGTCTGGACCCCGGCGATCTCGTCTTGACCGGCACACCGGTGGGCACCGCACTCAGCGCGCCACCCAAACCGATCGAGATCATCGGCTCGCTGCTGCCGCCCGCTGTGAAATGGAAGGCGTTCTTCAGCCGCCAGGCAAAGAACCCCAAATACCTTCAGCACGGCGATATTGTCGAGGCCGCGGTCGCGACCGACGACGGCGCGATCGATTTGGGCTCGCAGCGCAACGTCGTGCGGTACGCGTGATACGCCGAGCGCCCTGCGGAGTCCCGGTCTACCGGCGCGACATCTACGCGACCGAGGCCATCGTCAACCCCTATCCGCACTATGACCGGCTCCGCCAATTGGGTTCGGTGGTGTGGTTGCCGAAGCAGCGGGTATACGCGTTGCCCCGATTCGCTGAGTGCAAGGTGGTGCTGCGCGACGACAGTGCGTTCGTGTCCGGCAGCGGAGTCGCGCTCAACGCGATCAGCAACCGATTGTCCCGCGGCACAACGCTGAACAGTGACGGCACCGAACACAGCCGGCGTCGCAAACTCGTCGCGCACCGCATGCTGCCGCGGGCGTTGGCTGCGATCAGCGACAGCGTCACCGAGCAGGCGGCGCACGTCGTCGACGCGGCCGTGGCCAAGGGCGAAATCGACGGCGTCACAGACCTTGCGTCGGCGTTGCCGTTGGCCGTGGTGCCCGACCTGGTGGGGTGGCCACGCGATCAGCGCGATCAGCTACTCGCCTGGGCCGGAGCGACTTTCAATGTTCTGGGACCACTCAACCGGCACTGGGTGAAGGCATCTCCGTCGAGTGTGCAGATGCTGCGTTTCGCGCGCCGTGTCGTGGGCCGGCGCAGCGTAATTGAGGGAAGCCTCGGCCATGACGTGCTGACCGCGGCCGACGAGGGGAAGTTGGCGCACCGCGAGTGCCCGCCGCTGATGGTCGACTACGTCGCTCCGTCGCTGGATACCACCATCAGCGCGATCTCCAGTGCCCTGCACCTGTTCGCGGCCTTTCCGGAGCAGTGGGAAATCCTCAAAGACAATCACGATCTCATTCCCAATGCCGTCAACGAGGTGATCCGCTACGAGTCACCGCTGCGCGCGTTCTCACGAAAAGCTCTTCAGGAGTCGTCATTTGGTAACGCCACGATCCCGGCCGGATCACGTGTTCTGGTGATCTACGCCTCGGCCAACCGCGACGAACTGGAATGGGACCAACCCGATGTCTTCGATGTCCGCCGGGACGCGACCCGGCAGCTCGGATTCGGCCACGGCGCACATGCGTGCGTGGGACAGGGATTGGCACGCATGGAAACTGAGGCGATGCTTCGCGCGCTGGCACAACGCGTCGACCGGATCGAGCTGACTTCACCGCCAACGTGGGCCGTCAACAACATCATTCGGCGCCACGAACGGCTGCCGCTGAAGTTGATCGCCGCCTGAGCGGGCTTGCGATTACTTCAGCTCGGACGACGACAGGCCGAGCAGGCGGCGCGCGACCACCAGCTGCTGAATCTGCTGGGTGCCCTCGAAGATGTCCATGATCTTCGAGTCGCGCGCCCACTTCTCCAGTAGCGTTTGCTCCGAATAGCCGATGGTGCCGGCCAATTCGACGGCTTTGAGGGTGATGTCACTGCCGACTCGGCCCGCTTTGGCCTTGGACATCGATGCTTCTTTGGAGTTGGGGATGTTGTTGTCGGCCTGCCACGCGGCGCGCAGCGTCAGCTGGTAGCTGGACTCCCACTCGGCCTCCATCCGGAGGAACTCGGCCGCGGCGGCGCTCTGCACCATTGCCGGCTTGTCGTAGGAGATCTCCACGCCCGCGTCGGTCAGAATCGTGCGCAGCTCCTCCAGGGTGGCGCGGGCGATGCCGACCGCCATCGCGGCCACCACCGGCCGGGTGTTGTCGAAGGTCTCCATCACCCCGGAAAAACCTTTGCCCGGCTCGATTTCGGGATTACCGAGAAGGTTTTCTTTCGGAATACGAGCGTTCTCGAAGCGGATGGCCGCGGTGTCCGAACCCTTGATGCCCAGTTTGTTCTCCAGCCGCTCGACCGTGACACCTGGATGCTCGCGGGGCACGATGAACGACTTGATCGCCGCGCGACCCTTTGACTTGTCCAGCGTCGCCCAGACCACGATGTGGGTCGCCCGCGACCCTGCGGTGACGTAGATCTTCTCGCCGTTGATCACGTACTCGTCGCCGTCGAGTTTGGCGGTGGTGGAGACCGCCGCCGAGTCGGAGCCGAAGCCAGGTTCGGTGATGGCCATTGCGGCCCACACCCGCCCCAGCCGCTCCAGTTGCTCGTCGGTGGCCACCGCGGACACGGCCGCGTTGCCGAGGCCCTGGAAGGGAATCGACAGCAGCATGGCCGCGTCACCCCAACTCGCCTCCAACGCCTGCAACGCCGCGGACATGTTGGCGCCGTTGCGGTTCTCGCCGTTGCTTTCGCTGCTGCGAAGACCATTGGCGCCGGCCATGTCCAGTGTGTTGGCCGAGGTGGCTCCGGCGAACAGTTCGGCCAGCGTGTCGAGCTCGACCGGGTAGGCGTGTTCCTTCTGGTCGTACTTGCGGGCGATTGGGCGCATCATCTCCGCGGCACCCTGATGTGCCGTGTCGACCACCGCGCGCAACTTGCCGGGCAGTTCCAAATTGATTGCCATGATGAGTCTTTCGTTGCCTTGGGGAAGTCTGACTGAGATGACTACTAGATAACTACTAGATAATTACAACGCCCTCAGCTATTCCAATGGCTCGAAGGTCGCGGTACCAACGCTCGACGGGGTGCTCCTTGGTGAAGCCGTGACCACCGAGCAGCTGGACGCCGTCGAGGCCGATCTGCATGCCCTTGTCGGTGCCGAGCCGCTTGGCCAGCGCGGCTTCGCGGCTGAACGAGAGGCCTTGCTCGGCCCGGGCGGCTCCGCGCCAGGTGATCAGTCGCAAGCCATCCAGTTCGATGGCGATGTTGGCGCACATGAAGGCAACCGATTGGCGGTGAGCAATGGGCTCGCCGAACGCTTCTCGTTCCTTGACGTACGGGACGACGTAGTCGAGCACGGCGTGCGACGTGCCGACCGCCAACGCCGCCCAGCCCAGTCGCGCCAGCGCGATCGCCTCTGAATAGTCGGTCGCACTTGCGTCGTCTTCGCCCAGGCGCGCGCTCAGCGGCACCGAGACGTTGTCGAGCTCCACCTGGCCCAGCGCGGCGGCGCGGATGCCCATGCTGGGGTCGGCCCGCACACTCAATCCCTCGGTCGACGATTCCACGATGAACAGCGCCGGCTTGCCGTTGAGTTGGGCTGCGACGATGAACAATTCGGCATCGGCTGCCGCAGGGACCAGCGACTTGACACCGTTGAGCCGGTAGCCGCCAGGAGTGCGGACCGCAGTGGTCTTCAGTGCGGTCGGGTCGAACAGCGGCTGCGGCTCGGCGATCGCCACGCAGGCTTGCGGGACGTTCTCGCCGGCGAACTCGTTCAGGTAGGTCGCCTGCTGTTCGGCGCTGCCCCAGTGGGTGAGTGCGGCGGCGACGCCGGCCGGCGCCAGGATCGGCAGGGCCAGTCCCATGTCGCCGTAGGCCAGCGCCTCGGCAACCAGCACGTTGGTCACAGTCGAGCGCTCCGCGGCGATGCCGTCGAAGTCCTCGGGGATGTTGATCGCGGTGATGCCCAGCTCTGCGGCCTTCGCGACCAGGTCCGGGGGATAGGTCGCTGCTGCATCGGCGTCGTGTGCTGCCGGACGGAGAATCTCCGCGGCAAACTCCTCGACGGTTTCGACGATCAGCTTCTGGTCGTCATCGGGGGTGAGGTCGTAGTAGTCCTTGCCGCTGGTCTTCAGCCGGGTCGGACCGCCACGCAGCTTCTGCACCCGGTTGAACTGGCGGCTGGTCGCCCCGGCCGTGGAGAAGATCGTCTTGGCGCTGTAGCGCAGCGTCCGGTTCAGCGGATCGCGCAGGCCGTACTTGTCGAGGAAGTCCTGGCCGACAAGGGGCATGAGCAGGCCCAGCGCTACGTCGATGCCGGTCCGCTTGTGCTTGTGCTCGCCGATCGCAGACTCGCGGCCAGCACGCTTGGGGCGCGGCTTGGCGGCGTTGGCGCCGTTGGTGGAGCCGTTCGTGTGCGCGACAGTGTTTGTCATGGGTGCAGCCTCGGTCGTTGGGGCAGTGCCACGACTCTATCTTACTCCGGAGTAAGATAGAAGACGCGTGTTGCAGTTCACACGCTCGCGCTAAACAGCGGACAGCCTGATCAGGACCTGCTCGTGCAGGAGCCCGTTGGTCGCCACCGCGTTCCCGCCGTGCGGGCCGGCTGTGCCGTCCAGTGCGGTGAACGTCCCGCCCGCCTCGCGGACCAAAATGTCCAGCGGAGCCAGATCCCACACTGACACTTCCGGCTCGGCCGCGATGTCGACCGCTCCCTCGGCGACGAAGCAGTAGGACAGGAAGTCGCCGAATGCCCGTACCCGCCACACCTCGTCGGTGAGGTCCAGGAAGCGACTCCGCAGGCCGAGTTGGGCCCACCCGGACAGGCTGGAGAACGACAGGCTGGCCGAATCAAGGTGCGCCACTGCGGAAACCGATAGCCGACGAGCCGGCGCATCGCCGACGGTGACGAAGGCACCCTCACCGGTGGCCGCCCACCACCGCCGATGCAACGCCGGCGCACTGATCACCCCGACCTGGGGTACACCGTCGATCAGCAGAGCGATCAGGCTCGCCCACACCGGCACGCCCCGGACGAAATTCTTGGTGCCGTCGATCGGGTCGATGATCCATTGCCGCCCGGTCAAAGTAGTTGACCCGCCGAATTCCTCACCGAGCACGCTGTCGTCCGGACGTGTGCCGGCCAGCGATTCGCGCAAGCCTGTTTCCACTGCGTGGTCCGCGTCGCTGACCGGCGTCAGGTCCGGTTTGGTGTCGACCTGTAGGTCGACTGCGCCGAAGCGGGCCAGTGTGATCCCGTCGGCCTGATCGGCCAGCGCCAACGCCAACGCAAGGTCGTCGCTCATCTGGTCGCCTTTCACTCCAAGCCGTCACGTCTATGTATGACAGCAACGCTGCGTCGACATGACACCGGGTCACTGTTTCGTATCCGTTCAACGCGGGAAGGCCGAACATCAATCGCGCCACGGAAAGATCGTCGATGATCTGCGACGCAGTGCTTTCCCGTCGCGGCGAATAGCCGAATACTGTAGGAGGATTGTCGACGATGGCTAACGAAAAGTGCGGACAGGCAGCTCTTTTCGATGCGTTGACCACTAAAGGCACGGCCTTCACGCAAGCCGAGCGCCGTAAGTACGGCCTGCTCGGTCTGCTGCCGACCGCAGTCAAGACCATGGACGAGCAAGTCGCGCACTGCTGGCACGAGTTCTCCACGCGACGCGATGATCTCGACAAGCACATCTATCTGCGCGCACTACAGGACCGCAACGAGACGCTGTTCTACCGCGTGTTGCACGACCACATTCCCGAGTTGCTGCCCATCGTCTACACCCCGACCGTCGGTGAAGCGTGCCAGCGTTTCAGCGAGATCTACCGGCGGCCAAGGGGACTGTTCGTGTCCTATCCCGATCGCGACAGTCTGGAAGAGGTGCTGGAGAACCGGCCTCACCGCGAGGTCGACGTGATCGTGGTGACCGACGGACAGCGCATTCTCGGCCTGGGTGACCAAGGCATCGGCGGGATGGGCATCCCGATCGGCAAGCTGTCCCTGTACACCCTCATCGGCGGCATCGACCCGGCTCGCACGCTGCCGATCGTGCTCGATGTGGGTACCGACAACGTAGAGCTCCTGGAGGATCCGCAGTACCTCGGCTGGCGCCACCGCAGGATCAGCGACGACGAGTACTACTCGTTCATCGACGAATTCGTGGCCGCCGTGCACGAGCAATTACCCGAAGTGCTGCTGCAGTGGGAGGACTTCGCCAGGGCGCATGCACTGCCCATCCTCGAGCGGTACCGCGACAAGCTGCTCACCTTCAACGACGACATCCAGGGCACCGCCGCGGTCACGGTCGGGGCGCTGCATGGTGCCGCGGAAGTCGCCGGCCGCCCGTTGTCGCAACAGCAAGTCGTCATGCTGGGCGCGGGCTCGGCGGGCATCG
>JAVHWH010000133.1:0-5328 GCA_032159915.1 Mycobacterium sp. | reverse complement strand
TCCTCGGTGAACCCGGAGCGCAGCAGATTGTTGGCATAGTTCGGCAACGCCATATACGCACCCAGCCAGTCGATTCCGATGGTGCGGGCTTCATCAGCACTATCGGTGAGAATCACCGTCTGCTCGGGTAGCAGCAGCGGCCCATCACCCAGAGTTGCGCGGGCAGACGCGGTGTGGTCGGGGGTGACCAGGTATGGGTGAGCGCCGGCGCCACGGCGCGCGGACAGCGACAGCATCTTCGGGCCGAGGGCGGCCAGCACCCGCCGCTGCACCGGCACCGGCTGCGGCGCCGCATCCAACTCGTCCAGGAACGACGCGGTGGCCGCCAGCGGTTTGCGGTATTTCCCCGGCGCGACCGCATCGATCACCGGTGCGTGGCTGACCCCGATTCCCAGCAGGAAGCGGTCACCGTGTTCAGCGGTCAGCGCGGCGTAGTTCTCCGCGACCTCATCCGCTGTATGCATCCACAGGTTCAGAATCCCGGTGGCGATCGTGGTCGTCGTGGTCGCGGCCAGCAGGTTGCCTACCGCCTCGAAGACCTGCCCACCGACGTCGGGTATCCAGAGGGCACAAAAGCCCAACTCGTCCAATTCCTCTGCTGCGTCGGCAGATTCGGCGGGATCACCGTAACGAAGCTGGTTGCTCCAAATCCCGATACCGGTGAGGTCCATCCGGCCAGCTTACGGTCACGCTAGAGTCCGGAGTTATGCGCTTCGGATTCTTCATCCCGCAGGGTTGGCGATTGGACCTGGTCGGCATCGACGTCGACAAGCACTGGGGGGTGATGCGCGATCTTGCGGCCTACGCCGACAACAGTGCCTGGGACTCGGTGTGGGTGTACGACCACTTTCACACTGTGCCGATGCCCACCGGCGAAGCCACCCACGAGGCGTGGTCGCTGATGTCGGCGTACGCGGCGACCACGTCGCGAGTCAAACTCGGTCAGATGTGCACGGCGATGAGCTACCGCAATCCTGCCTACCTCGCCAAAGTCGCGGCGACGGCGGACATCATCTCCGGCGGCCGCGTGCAGATGGGCATTGGTGGCGGCTGGTACGAGCACGAGTGGCGCGCTTACGGATACGGCTTCCCGTCGGCGGGGGTGCGGCTGGCACGCCTCGACGAAGGTGTGCAAATCATGCGGGACGCGTGGCGCGACGGCAAAGTCAGCTTCGACGGTAAGCACTACCAGGTCGACGGCGCAATCGTCGCGCCGAAGCCATTGCAGGAGAACGGGATTCCGTTGTGGATTGCCGGCGGCGGAGAGCAGAAGACGCTGCGTATCGCCGCCAAGTACGCCCAGTTCACCAACTTCACCGGCTCGCCGGACGGCTTCGCGCACAAGTCCGAAGTGCTCGCCGGCCACTGTCGCGACGTGGGCACCGACTTCGACGCGATCGTCCGGTCGGTCAACGTCAACGCAATCGTCGACGCTGACGAGAAGGGCGTCGACGATCGCCTGCAGCGCATCCGCGATCGGCTGGTCGGTTCTGTGCCCGAGTCGGCGGCCGACGCGATGATCGCGGGAACCAGCGGACCGGACTCGGCCGTCGGCACACCCGAACAGGTCATCGAGCGGCTGCAGAAGATCCACGACCTCGGCTGCGAGTACGTGATCTGCTATTTCCCCGAGGCCGCATACGACCGCTCCGGCATCGAATTGTTTGAGCAGCAAGTCATTCCGGCATTGAGCTAGACGTCGCTGGTGAGGTACCTGACCTTGACCGGGGCCGCGGCCAGCAGCGGAGGAAGCTGCGTGATCTTGCCCTCGCCGGCACGAAACGCGCGGTAAGCCTCGTCCGCCTCGACCGTCTCCCAGAGTTCGTAGATCAGCCAGTGCGCTTCGTCGTCCTCGTCGACGAGCACATCGGTGCGCACGTTGCCGTCGAACGCCCGGGTGTCCTGCAGCACCCGGCCCATCAGTTCGCGCCCAGCGGCCACCTCGTCGGGCTTGAATCGCAGCTCAAGAGTCACCGTGACCGTCATCGTCATCTCCTCATGGTCGTCACTGCGTGCTGCTCGCTGGCGAGCACACCGTTGAACCTACGGTCGACCCATTTGGCGAAGTCGGGCGCCTCCGGAATTTGGTCCGCCGAGGCGAACAACTCGGCCAGCCGTTGTTCGGCGGCCACCACCTTGTCGTCCAGCACGATAGGCAGTCGCCGCAGCCGGCTCTGTGCCAGCGCGGAGATCTTGAGGCTTAACCCCACTGCGGCGGAATACTTGTGGGCCCACTGCTCGGGATTGTCGCGCGCCCACTGCGCCGCTCGTTGGTAGCGGACCAGCAAGTCGGCCAGCGCGGAGTTACGCCCGGGATCGGTCAGCGCCTTCACCGAGGCGCTGCCGAACTGGTAGCCGTTTTCGGCCGACCCGATGCTGCGCACCTTCAGCGTCAGATTCGCTTGCGCCGTATAGGGATCCCAGATCACCCACGCGTCGCCTTGCCCGTTCGCGAAAGCCGACAGTGCATCGGCGGGCTGCAGGAACACCAGCTTGACGTCTTTGGGCTTGAGCCCGGCGTCAGCGAGATGCTCGAGCACATTGGCATGTGCGGCGCTGCCCTTGGCCACCAGGATCGTCGTGCCGCGCAGATCGCGTACGGTCGCGATCGACGAGTCGGTTCGCACCAGGATCTGTTCACCGGCTTGCGCGCCGTCCCAGACCGAGACGACTCGGGTTTTCGAGTTGGCGGCCGCGCCGAAGACCGGCGGCGTATTGCCGGTGACCGCAAAGTCGATCCGGCCGGCGTTCAGCGCTTCGATCTGCGGCGGTCCCGAGGTGAATGTCGAGAAAGCGATGCGATAGGGCAGGTCGTCCAGCTCATGTGCCGCCTGCAGCAGCGCCTGGGTGCCGCCCTTCTGGTCGCCAACCCGCAGGAAGACTCCGGACAACTCCGAGGCCGGCACTGGCGCAGGCACCGCGACGGGTTGTGGTGCCAGCTCGCGAGACACGCAGCCGGTCATGGCGCCAATCAGCACCAGCACGGCGCCGACGTGACACGCGAAGCGCTGCTTGGTTGTCAATGTCGAACGCCGAGCTTGTCGAGAAGCTCAGACCGGTACTCGTCATGCCGTGCGGTGCGCTCCGATGCGGTAGGACGTGGCGTTTCGATGGTCAGGGTGTGCGCCACCCGGCCCTCCTCGAGCACCAGCACCCGGTCGGCCAGCTCGACCGCTTCGTCTACGTCATGGGTGACCAGCAGGACCCCGAAGCCGTGGTCGCGCCACAGGTCCAGCAGTAAAGCCCGCATGGACAGCCGGGTGAGCGCGTCCAGCGCACCGAACGGCTCGTCGAGCAGCAGCAGCTGAGGCTCTGCCACCAACGCCCGGGCCAGCGAAACCCGTTGCGCCTGACCACCGGACAATGTCAGCGGCCATGCCTGGGCGTGGTCGCTGAGCCCTATCTCGGCCAGCGCCTGCTCGCTGCGCACCCGGGCGGCGTCGTGCGACAGCGCAGTGCGGTTGAGCCCGTAGGACACATTCGTCAGCACGTCGCGCCAGGGAAACAGTCGCGGTTCCTGAAAGGCGACCGCGGGGGCGCCGCTGACCTCGCGCTGACCGGCGTGGTCGTCGGAAAGCCCTGCCAGCACCCGTAACACGGTCGACTTGCCGCATCCGCTGCGACCGACCAGCGCGACGATCTCGCCTGCCCGGATCTCCAGGGAAATGTCGTCGAGGATGCGTTTGCCGCCGTAGAACTTGTTGACGTTGCTGAGTCTGCCCACGACGGTGGTCTTCCGTTCGGACGTGACGGTCATGTGCGGTACCTCAGGGCTCGATGTTCCAGTGTCCGCACGCCGGCATCGGTGATGATGCCCAGCAGTGCGTAGATCGCCAGGCAGAAAATGATGATGTCGATCCGCAGGAAGTCGCGCGCATTGTTGATCAAGTAGCCAATGCCCTTGTCGGCGTTGATCTGTTCGGCAACGATCAGCGTCAGCCAGGCGATCGCCAATGACTGCCGGAGTCCGACCAATACCTGCGGGGCCGCGCTGGGCAGCAGGATGGTATGCAGCCGCTGCAGGAGTGAAAAGCCAAGGATGTCAGCGGTTTCCAGCAGCTTAGGATCGACCTGCCGGATCGCCGAGAAGGTGTTGAGGTACAGCGGGAAGGCGACGCCGAGCGCGACGAGGTTCACCTTGGCCAGTTCACCGATGCCGAACCAGAGAATGAACAACGGAATCAGCCCCAGATGCGGCAGCGCCCGCAGCATCTGAAGTGGTGGGTCGATGGTGGCCTCGACCCACGGCGAGAGCCCGACCGCGACGCCCAGCGCGACCCCGGTGACACCGCCGAGTAGCAGGCCCTCGATGACACGCAGCCCGGAGACCTCCAGAGCTTCGGCCAGCTTGCCGTTCTGGATCAATTGCCATCCGGCGTCGAAGATCAGCTGCGGCGCGGGCAGCACATCGCCGGGGATGAGCCCGGTGGCACTGAGCAGTTGCCACAGCACCAGCAGCGCAACCGGCGACGACCATCGCAGGATGCTCCATCGATGGGTGTCCCAGATGCTGGTGACTGTCGGCGCCGCCGTATCGGTGACGGTCATTGCGTCGACGCTGGCAGACGGGGTTGTCCGGCTGAAGGGTTTAGCTCCGTGTGAAGGGAAGACGACGGTCGGCGCGCAGTGCCCAGAAAGCATGAGAATGCGGTTTCCGTTTTTGTGGAACGCTGTTGTACGGTCGGGTGAGCGCATTAATCCCGACGGCGGCTGACGAAGGATCCCTCGATGCAGAAGGCAATCGATCCCGGCATCTCCACCTGGCCTGAGGAGAACCCCCAGCTGATCGGCAGCCAGTGCGGCGACTGCAGCGCCACCACCTTCCCGGCGCAAGAGTTCTGCCCGCGGTGCAGCGGCTCGAGGATGTCGGAAACCAAGCTGCCGCGCAGCGGAACCCTGATCGCATGGACCACCCAGGGCTTCCCCCCGGGAGCTCCCTATGCCGGCCCGACGGGCGACGATTTTGTGCCGTTCGGGGTGGGTCTGGTGCAGCTCGGTGACGTCATTCGCGTCGAAGGCCGCCTGACCGAAAACGATCCGGCGAAGCTGAAGTTCGGCCAGCAGGTCGAGCTGACAATGGTCCCGTTCGCCACCGACGCTGACGGCGCTGAGATCGTCACGTTCGCGTTCCAGCCGACTTCGTGACGATCGCAAGCTCGGCGAAGCCGGGCGAAGCGGGTCGTCACAATTGAGAGGAGCCAGACATGACCAGTGATGTCGCGATCATCGGCGTCGGCCTGCATCCGTTCGGCAGGTTCGACAAGACCGCTATGCAGATGGGCGCCGAAGCCATCCAATCCGCGCTGGCCGATGCCCGGGTGGACTGGA
>JAVHWH010000123.1:0-10643 GCA_032159915.1 Mycobacterium sp. | reverse complement strand
GAGGTCAGTGGCCTGTATCCGCGCAGACGCCTCACCTAGCGAGGTGCTTGCTTTGGCCATAGTGGCACCAAGGCCGGCCAGAGTCAACCCGACCTGGGCGAACTCGAAACTACGGCCAGCCGAAATCTATTGTGGATCTTCATAAATCGGATAATGAGGTCGAGCAGCCGCATCAGCCTGCCGCCGAGGGCGCCCTCCTCGGCGTCGACGTCGGTGTCTCGAGTTGACTACGCAGGGCGTGGAATTCACCATGACGCTCCCTGTGCTATCCGGCCGCCGGTGGGCGGGCAACAACGGTAGGCCGGAATCCGTATCGAGGCGCCGCAAAGCCCCAACCGCGTCCGCCGGGACTGCCCGCCATCGGCATCCCGGGCATGCCGGGCGCTCCGGACGTGCCGGACACCTCCTCGATCCCCGGCGGGTTGTACCATCCTTCCGTCGGCGACGTCGCGGCTGCTTGGCTGGTTGCCGGCGCGGCCGCAGCCCAACTCTGCGGCACCGACATCGTGCCGACCAACGTGGCCCGACCGATGCCCGCCGACACCGGCGCGCTGCCCATACTCGCTGTTGGTGCCGGCCCCACCGCGCCCATAGCAGCTACGCCTTCAGCGGCTGTGCCGGAGGCATCGGCACCCGGAGCGGCCGTGTTGAGGGCGCGCATGACGGATACATCCGCCCCGACCTGGGTGATACCGGCCACCGACATCGGAGTAAATGAGCTGCTGGCAAGGTTTGACAGCAAGTTCGTGAGATCTCCGGGGACCAGGCCCAGCGGAGTCGCGATGGCCGAGAGTGTCGGGGCAGGCGGCGCGGCCGCCACCGGGGATGCGAGGTTCTGCAGCGCAGGAGGCACCGTCGAAATCACCTGCGACAGCGTCGATTGCACACCCGCGCTCGACGACGTGCCCGCGGCCTGGGCAACCGCGCCGGCTTGGTTTGCCGCCCCGGCCGCGTTGGTGGTCTCGGGCGGCGAACTGAACGGCGTCACCGTAGCTGCGGCCGCCGAGTTGCCCGCATACCCGTACATCGCCGCGGCGTCCTGCGCCCACATTGCGCCGTATAGGGCCTCAGTGGCCGCGATTGCCGCGGTGTTTTGGCCCAGCACATTTGTCGCGACCAGCGCGGCCAACTGAGCGCGGTTCGCCGCGACGACTGCCGGCGGAACCGTCATGGCGTATGCAGCCTCAAAGGCTGCCGCGGCCGCCTGCGCTTGGCCTGCGGTCTTCTCAGCTTGCGCCGCAGCCGAACTCATCCACGTGGCATATTGTGTGGCCGCTGCCGCCATCGACGCTGAAGCCCGACCGAGCCACGAGCCCTCGGTCAATTCAGCGATCACCGCCGTATAGGAGGACGCGCCAGAAGTCAGCTCTGCGGCCAGGCCATCCCAGGCCGCTGCGGCAGCCAGCATCGGCGCTGAACCGGGACCGGCGTACATGCGAGCAGAATTGAATTCTGGCGGTAATGTTCCGTAATCCATTGCCGCGCTCCTTAGTTCGCCGCAATCGCGGTGGCTTGAGTGCCGGGCGCTGCGGACAACGCTTCCGGCCGTGTCGTCAGAAAAGACATGGACTTACTCCTTCGGAGAAGAGGCTCGACCGGAAAAGGGCTCGGCCCGCGAGCTGCTGACGGTTGCACCTCGGCGCACTCCGTGAGGCGGAGGCCCTGCTTGGCGCAGACGATTCAGTCGGCGGGATCGCTGCCATCTCCGGACCGGAACCAACGGTTATTGATCTCGGATAGCTATCAGCAGGACAATCCATAAAACGTCTGTTCACACCTCCTCCCCCGCGCACCCGCAGTGGAGGCCTCGAGGAGAAGAGCATTGCCCGACGGAACCGTCGGAGAGCACCCCTCTCGCCGGAGCTTTGGCAATGCACGACGTATCCGGGAAGACCCGGAAGCCACTTGGGCTCAACCCTTAAGCCGGGAGGAGCTGTCCTGACCCTGGGCGTCTTTCGACGTTCGAGGTCAGTGGCCTATGTCCGTGCAGACGCCTCACCTAGCGAGGTGCTGTAACGTATTTGTAACGTCAGCTTGGCAGCAACGGCGCGCCGCGTCAATGCAACCCAACCGGTTGACCTAAATGTCCCTCGCTCGCCGACTGAGGACGCGGCCATGGCTCGCTGACCAGCGGGAAGCGGCCAGGAAGACTTCGTCGTACGGGCGTCGCGAGCGTTTAAGCTCGTTACTCGGGCTTCTTCTCGGCGACCGCTGCGCTGAGTCCTTCGGCCAGGTCATCGCGGGTCAGTTCTTTGAACCGGCGCAGCTGGTCGTCGCTGAACTCATCAAAGTCGCTAGCCAGCACCGCGTCGAGGTCTTCGTCGTCGAGGCGGAAGCTACGGTGATCGCGGGCCTTCTCCACCACGTTGCGCACGAACCCGGCATTTCCCAACGTGTCGATGCCGCGGATCAGGTCGCCGTCCGGCGAGATGGTCTCGTCGTCGTAGAACCTGGTGTAGTGCGGAAGCAGACCCTCGGCGGCATCGTCGGTGATGATGTCCTCGTTTTCACGCCCCATCAGCTGGGTGAGCGCGACGAGCTCCTTCGGGTTGTAGCTGTAGAACTCGATGACAGTGGAGAACCGGCGTCGCAAACCCTGGTTGACCTCCAGCATCTTGTCCATCGCCTTGGCATACCCGGCTCCGAAGACCACCAATTCGTCGCGGTGGTTTTCCATGTACAGCAGCAAGGTGTTGATGATCGCGTTGCCGTATGCGTCGCCGGTGGAGTAACCACTCTCGTGCAGGTTGTGCATCTCGTCGAAGAAGACAGCTCCGCCCAGCGCCTCCTCGAGCATCTCCTCGGTGTTCTTCTCCGCGTCGGCCATGTATCGACCCAACAACTTCGCGCGGCTGGTCTCGACCACCAACGGCTTACGCAGCACAGTCAAGCCGCACAGTTGCTTCGAAAAGGCCCGCGCCACAGACGTTTTACCCGTACCGGGAGGCCCCAGTAGCAGCGTGTGGCGCGACGTGACCGGCACCGGCAGGCCCATTTTCGCGCGGGCCAGGTTGACCTTTGTCGTCGACTTGATCAGCTTGATCTCACGCTTGGCCTGATCCATACCGAGCATCGCGTTGAGTTCAGCGTCGCCCTCTTCGAGATACTTCTTGGCCATCTCGTAATGCCGGGCGGCCTCGGCCTGCTCGCGGGTTGGGGCACTGTCCACATCCCACGGATCCGTACGTGCTTCGATGGTCTCGGGGTCGGTCAGCACCAGCCGGTAGCTGGCGTTGTCCAACGCCTCGCGCGCCGGGGTGAACTTGGCGTCGCGCGAGTAGACGCGCCGCAGCGACTCGACGGCCTCTTCCTCGCGGCCCAGATGGCGGAAGCACATCCCCTGGGTGTACATCGCGACGTTGGCCGCGCTGGGCACCCGATCCCCCTCGATCGCTTCCCGGGCGCGCCGGGTCGCCTCCTCGAACACGCCCAGCGACGCCAGCGCGGTGGTCGCCATCGCGGCTCCAGCGGCCTTGAGTTCAGGATGGCGCCAACCCGCGCCGGGCGGGAACTGGACGAGTACGTCCGGCCAGCGTCCAGTGCGGAAATGCAGCAGTCCCCGCACGTACTTGATCAGTTCCTCGTCGGAGGGGTGCCGCGGTGTGATCGAGTCCAATAGCTCCGCTGCTTCGGCATACCGCTTCGCCTCGGTGAGCGCGGCCGCATAGCCAGCAGCCAGCGACTCCGCGCTGGTGACCGCTAGCTTGAGGAACATTCCGTCGGAAATCTCGGGGCGAAACTCCAGCTCCGTCAAGCCCAGACGGCGCATCTCCCAGCCGAATGTCTTCACCGACTGCCATGCGCCGCGGAGCACCTCGATGCTCTGGTCACCGGCCAGCAGGCGGGCCAGCCAGGCGTCGCACATCTGGGGGTCGAGGCTGGTGGCCGTGGTGAACATTCGCAGGGCAACTTGCGGATTATGGCTGGGCTGAAGCCCGTTGACCGATATACCGGACGCCAGCAGGCCCGCGACCATTGCGTTGCGGGAGTCCGTCGTCGCGTTGGTATGCGGTCGCGTCATCCTTTTATCGTAAGGCTTCTACACCGCTCGCCTGCTGCCCAGCCACTGCGCCGACCGGAACCAGGATGTCCTCGGTGTGACTCAGCGTGCGGCTCGGCATCGGCAGCGGGCGGCGAGACGTCGGCGCGGGCAGGCTGGCGGCCACCGCGCCGAGCTGACGCCCGGTCAACCGGTTCAGGCCGCTGAAAGTCGCTTTACGCAGGCGCTTGTCGCTGTGATAGCGCACCCACACCGACACATCTGCCTCATGACCGTCTGCAATGATGCGGATCGTCATGACAGTGGTGTCGGCGTCGGTGAGCCACAGTTCCTCCAGCGTCTCGCTGGTGATGTCGCCGGGAGACACCCAGAAGCTGGTCACGTAGCCGTCCGGGGTCTTCAGGTAACGCCAGAACGGCCGGACATGAGCCGGCTGGAGCCCGGCCAGCACCGCGTCGTCCACATCGACGATTTCCTCAGCGGTCAGCGGCTTCGCCACGCAGTTGCGCCCGTCGAGGTCGTTGGCCAGCCGCTCGGTCGCGGCGGCCAGCGTGCAGGCCACCGAATCACGGGCAGCGACGGCGCTGACGTTGTGCTGCGGGTCCATCCGCAGCACCAGCCAGGTGTGGCGCTCCTCGATGGGGCGCCGGTCGCCGCCGAAGTCATCCTGGACGGCCGACTGCACGCCCTTGCCGGCGCGACGGGTGCCCACCGAGACGACGTCGACGCTGTCCAGGCGAACATCGAACTGCCGCAACGACGTAACTATGGCCTCCAGCGGGATGGTGGCCGCCAGCCCGTCGCGGTGGCGATGCCGGCCCGCCTCTCCAGCGCCGTCAACGGCGATCACCGAGATCAGCTTGCCGTCGTGCTCGCGGATGCCGACCGTTTCCCGGCTGAACTGCCGGCGGTGGTCGATCGCCGGCGTGCACCCGACCGTCAGCGCCTCGGGGTCGGCATACCAGTTCCGGACCCGGGCGATCGGCGCCGACGAAACGGGCACTCCCCCGCTGGTCAGCAGGGCGGCGAGGGTGAGGATCGCTGCCACACCCACACCGATCCACAAGGTGAGGTTGCGATCGGCCTGCCAGGAATCAGGAAGGTGGCTCGCGATCACCAGCAGGGCAACGTCGATAAGGAACACCGTGGTGACTCGCGCCCACGAGAGGGACAACCCGTACTCGCGTTGTGCCTTCATTCCTGTCTCCCTGTTGTTTTTCTCATCAAGACGGCTCCACCGAAGACCAGACCGGCCAGCAGCAAGGCGCCACCCATTCCGCCGGCGGCGACCCAGACCGGCGCCATGTTGCGCGGAGCGGGGGCCGGAGGCAGCGCCAGCGGCTTCGCCGAATCTTTCGGCAGGACAGATCCATCGGGCACATCCCAGGTCAGCGCGGCGACCGGGTCGACGACCCCGTAACCGATCTGATTGTCGACGCCGCGCGCGGGTGCCCGCGCAGTCCGAGTCAACCGGTTGATGATCTGGTGCGCGGACAGTTGCGGGTACTTCGCCCGCACCAATGCCGCCACACCGGACACGATCGCAGTCGAGAAACTGGTCCCGGACGGCACCAGCAAGGAGTTGTCCGGACCGTCGATCGCGTTGACCAAGCTGTCGTCTCGTGGCGAGAGGCCGATCACGTCGGTGCCGGGTGCCGCGATGGATACCCAGGGCCCGGCGACACTCAACTTGTCCATCGGCGTCCCGGTGGCATCGACCGCACCGACCGTTAGAACGTAGTCACTGAACCACGAGGGCGTCACCACGGTCGTTACGCCATTCCAGTCGCGAGAATCGTTGGGGTGCAACGGGTCCACCAACGGATTCTCTTTACAGTCACGCTGGCTGGTGTCACCCGCTGCCGCGACGATGACCGCGTCCTTGTCGACCGCCGCATAGCGGACCGCCGCGCCGAGATCGGGCTGGTCGATCATGCTGCGCGCGCTCATGCACATCACCTGCGAGATGTTGATCACCTGTGCACCCATATTCGCCGCATGCACGATCGCCCGCGCCATGGTGAATATGTTGTCGCGCTTCTGCCGGGTCTGCGGATCCTCGTCGCCGGTGTAGGCGTCTTTGAGCCCGAAAGCCTGGCTGGACTGACGAATGGAGATCAGGTCGACGTCCGGGGCGACGCCGCTGTAGGCGTCACTGGGGGCCGGCGCCGGCGGTGGGTCCAGCGGTCGGGGCGGGCCGGCCGGCCGCGGGTAGTCCACCGAAACCACCTGCCCGTGGCGGCCGCCGGAGAACCCTGGCAGCACCGCCTTGCCGTGATCGTGGCTGGCGGCTCCGCCGGCCTTCTGTCCCGGCGGGCACCACGGACATGCCGGAGCGGGTTCCGCCCCCTCCGAGGGTTGCGGCGCTGCCGGCACCAGCGTGATGGTCTGCGGCGGCGGCGGAGCCACGCTGATGGTCTGTGGTGGCGGCGCCTGCGGCGGTGGCTCCCTGGTGGGAACCGGCGGTGGCCGTCGGGGTCCCGTTCCCTCCGGAGCCTCAGCGGACCCCGGCGCCGCAGCGATCATCGACGCCACCAGCGTTCCGTGTGCGTCGCAATCGGACAGCCCGTCGCCGCCGGCCATCACGTAGTCACCGCCAGAAATGAGGTGCGGCAACCGCGGGTGCGGGGTGACGCCGGTGTCGATAACGGCAACCCGTACACCGGCACCGCGTCCGAAGCGCCAGGCTTCCGACAGGTTCAGCATGTCCATGTACTTGGGCTGCACCCGGAAATCGCTGCCCGGCAACACCCCAACTTCGGTGCAGTACGAGTTCTGCTTCATCGCTTGGCCGGGTCCGGGGGTACTGTCCGGCGGTACGGCGGACGGGTCGATGCCCGGCGGGTTGATCGCGTAGGCCGGCGACCCGGACAGCGCGACGGAGGCAACAATCAGCGTGGTGGCCGTCACTGCGGCCGCACGAAGCGGCCGCAGTCGACGACGACTACCGGTAACGAATCGCGGCATAGACATTCATCAACCACAATGCCAGCGGGAAAATCGGCATCAGGCAGAGGTATTCAACCCACTCAACGAGCTTGCGGAACAGCGGGCTGTAGATGGTGTTGGGCACTGTCGCGGCGGCTGTCAATCCCGCTGCGGGCAGCAGCACCGCCAGGCCGGCCGCCACCGAAACCGCGGCAGTCGAGTTCAGCACCAGCGAATAGCGCACCACGACCGTCGCGACGATCAGGACCGACGTCACCGCGAGAATGATTGCCTGCCAACGGTCTACGTAAGACCGGCCGCGCAGCATCAGGAAGCCCGCGGTGCTGGCGACCAGCAGCAGAGGCAGCCAGCGGTCGTGAGTGCGGGGGTCGGAAACCCCGGCCAGCGAGGCGATCGTCAGCACACCCAGGCCGATCAGCAGGCCGGTCAGGAACGAACGGGCCCGCTCGGCCCGCAGCACCACATCCTGGATGGAGGCGGGGCCCTCGAGGGTCGGACGGCCGCCGTCGACGCCGTGGGCCACGGTGGTCGGCAGGTCAGGACGGGCCTCGAACACCCAGCGACTGGTGGCCGACGGGAACACCGGCAACCGTATTCCGGACAACCAGCGAGACAGCGCCGGAGCGGCGTGATAGCCGAACACGCACACCAGCAGGATCGTGGTCAGCAGCGTCACCGCGCCGGTGTCGAAAGCCATCCGGGCAAGGCTGGCGATGGTGGCGGTTAGTGTGATGGTGACGATCGCCGTCCCGGCGGTCAGCTGGCGGCCAGTGAATCGCATTATCAGCATTGCGGCGACACCGGCGACGGCAAAGCCCATCACAGCGTGCGGCGAGCCGACCGGTCCAGGGGGCGCCGATGCTGCGGCTATCGCCAGTGGCGCGATGCCGCTCCACAGCATCATGTCGCCGGCGCGCCGGTTCTGCACGGTGTGCGAGCGGCTCAGAATCAGCAGCGCCACGGTGAAGACCAGCACCGCGATGACGGCGGCGTAGGGCGCCGGCACCCACGAGTCGTGATGCCAGCGGAACCAGCCGAGCAGGAGCGAGGCGAGCAGCACTCCAGACCCGACCATCGCCGCGCCGACCTGGATGGCCACGCTCGGGGTGATCGAGGAGAACCGCTTGCTGAGGTTGACCGAGACGGCCGTCGAAATGTGCTCGATGACCTGCGAACGGTGCTCGGTGTCTTCGACGAACCGCAGCCAGAGCCGGTCGCCGTCGTAGACATCCTGCTCGGTGAGTGACTGGGTGGCCCGCAACGGTGAACCGTCCACCAGGCACAACGCCCACCGGCCGCGCTGCTTGGCTTCCAGCGCTGGGAGACCGAGTTCCCGCAGTCGGACGTTGACCACCTTCAACAGTGGGTCGACCATCACCGAGACGGGCGCATTGGCGTCCAGCAGGACACCGATCTGCACGCCGTCGCCGGCAATGATGCCGATTACAGCCGATTGAGGCGATGAAACTGCCTCGGTGCCGGGCTGTGGCGCCTCAGCTACTGCGGTCATCGCTGCACCCCTCTGTCGACGAATTGTGGGTCCATCTGTCTTGCCTCGCTAGGTGGAATTGTGACATCCCGTCACAATTGTTTGAGCAGATTCTAAGAGCATTCCGCGGCATCCGCATCTTTGCTAAATGCTGCATCGAAAATCGTTGGCGTGCGCGGTATCTGTGTGAAGTTTAGTTAAACTCTGCTGTGCGTCTTCCACTCGCCGTAGGGAAGGGTTTCCAGGACGGTCTTCACACCGACCTGCACCAACTGCGGAGTGGCCGGGCAGATCGCGAGCCAGGCCTCATTCGAGCCTGCGGTGCGAGCCTGCTGGTACATGGCGATCCGGCCGCCTGATCCGTCCTTCAGCGAGAGCACCGAGGCGCTCGGCGCCTTGTCGTCGTCGCGGTATTGCCGGGCGTAGACCGCAGCTTCAGCGGCCGGGTCCGACAGCGCTTGGCCGAGAGCGGCCACGGTCGCTGCACTGATACCCAGCCGGCGCAGATCGCCGCCGGAGAAGACGTTGAACCCGGAGCTCTGCCAGGCCTTGGTGATTTCGAGCATTTCGTCGAGCGGCACGTTGACCGCGTTGATCGCGGCGGGTTCGGCGTGGTGGATCGACTCCAGCGCGTCGAACACCAAGGTGGCGATCGACGTGGTGTCCGCGATGGCGACGTCGTCGACGGTGATTTCATCGCCGACTCGTACGGCCGATACCCAGTGCGGGCCGCGGCGGGCCAACAGCACACGGAACTCGTTGTCCGGGATGTCGCGAGAGCCGACTTGCTCCTCTTCGCCGGTCTCGCCTTTCTCCTTGACGCCGTAGAGCAATTTCCCCCGCGAGAGCAACGCCACGATTTCAAGATCGGGTGCGGCCAGAACGCGCATTCGGGCGGCTACCGCCTCATTAACTGTCTCGCCGTCGACGATGCCTTGTTCGCGCATGACTGTCATACCGGGATGCTCGTTGAGCCAATCCATGGAATCGGTCGACACGAATGGCCGACATCGTAATTCGGGTGCCACGTGGCGAATGTCCAGCAACGCTTGCAACATCCAGAAACCCTCGACGTTGACGGTGATGTCTGTGCGTGTGCTCTGGTCCATTGCTTCTCTCGCGTCTAGGTGTTACTTCGGTTATCGCACGACACGGCAGCACACCACACTCGGTGTGCTGCCGTGCCCTGCGTTGATTGTCAGGCCCAGCTGGAGCCGACGGCGGAGTCGGTGCTCGACATGTTGTTGCCGGCGGTCTGCACCTTCTGGCCGTGGCTGTTGGCCTGCTCGTAGATGACCTGGAAGTTGCGTCCCAACTGGGAAATGAACTCCTGGCAGGCCACCGAACCCGAGCCGCCCCAGAAGTCACCGGCAGCCAGCACATCGCGAACGATGGACTGGTGCTCGGACTCCAGGGAGGCGGCCTGAGAGCGGATCATCGCGCCGTGGGCGTCGACATCACCGAACTGGTAACTGATCGACATGACTGTTCTCCTAAGTGGTTTCGGTGATCGGCTAGCTGGACAGGATCTGCTGGGAGGCCTGCTCTTGGCTCTCGTAGTTGTTGGCGTCGCGGATCAGTCCGTCGCGCACCCCGTGCAGCATGTTGACGATGTTGCGGAACGCGGTGTTCATCTGGCCCATGGTGTCGTAGGAGGTGGCCTGCGCGGTACCGCTCCAGCTGGCACCGGCGATGTTCTGGCTCGACGCCCACATCTTGCGGGCCTCATCCTCAACCGTCTGCGCGTGCACATCGAAACGGCCCGCCATCGACCGCATCTCGTGCGGGTCAGTCATAAAGCGTGTAGGCATATCTTTCTCCTTATCTAGATGTCATGTCACGAGTTAATGCGTGGTGTAGCAAAGGCATCCCCCACTTCTCATCCGCCAGCCGGCGTGCGGGTTTCAACTTTCACGGACGCCGTCTTGGCCGCCTGTGTGCCCATGCCGCGCCCGTTCATGGCACCCATGAGTGCTTGGGTATATGGACTGTTGGGCATCGTCGCCGACACGTTCGGCGCCGCGATGCTGTTGGCCGGCAATATCGGCGCCGCGCGGACCATCTCTGGCGCCGCTTGCGCCCAGCCATTGGGCACCGACAGCCCACCCAACTTGCTCGCTGACGCCAGCTGAGCACTGATGGCCGACCCGAATCCCCGCATCTGGCCGGAGATACTCGCCATCATGGCTTTCATCTTGCCGTCGA
>JAVHWH010000113.1:0-3958 GCA_032159915.1 Mycobacterium sp. | reverse complement strand
CCAGGACGTCACCATGGCCGATGATCGCCACTTGGGGTTTGAGGAAGCCCAGGGTGGTCTTCGGGCGCTCGGTCACGCCCAACTTCTCCAGGTGCGACCAGTAGTTCATGCCAACCCCGACGATCGTCGAGGTCGGCGTGATCGGGGGCAGCCAGTGGACGTCGGCCATCGCCAACGGCCGCCCGTACCTCTCGAAGTCCGCGGTGCCCTTGGCTGCCGCCCGACCCCACTGCTCGATGCCGCCGCGTATCGGCTGCACGCTTTCGGCCTCGACGTCCACCAGACCCCATACATCGGCGTCCTCGTGACGGATCCTTGCGATCTTCAGCGTCCTGTCCCTTCTGGTGGGGCGGCGGGGCCATCGGTAGTGGCGGCGGGGCCGGCCTCGAGTCGAACTTGAATGCCCACGGTCGACGAAATCGCGCGATCGAGGAAACGCGGGCGCACGTGGTACACGAAACCGAAGTCGCGACGGGCGAACTCACCTGTGCCGGTGACGACCGGCAGTTGCCGGCCACCATCGGCGGCGCGCTCCAAGCGGATCCGCAGCGGCACCTCCCTGGTGACGCCCAGCAACACGAGATCACCGTGCAGCACGAATTCGCCAGGCCGGTCCCCGGTGCCGATTCGTCGAGACTGGTACCTCGCCGTCGGCCTTTCGGCCACGCCGAGGAGGTGCGCCGACCGGATCGCCTCGTCCCGTCCCTTGCTCCCGGTGTCGACCGAGCCGAGGTCGATCGACGCGTCCACTGCTGAATCGAGCGGATCGTCGGCCATCGTGATCCGCCCCGACACACCCAGTGTTCCGTGTACGGTGTGCACTCCCAGGTGGCCGACCGAGAACGTCAGGCTGGACCGCACCGGATCGATTGACCAGCTGCCGGGCAGGTAGCCCGGCAGCTCGTCTGTTGCAGAGGACAATTCACACCCTTCTAGAGATAGACGGCCAAGTTCTGCACGCCAAGGGTGGCTTGATCGAAATAGATCGTCCGCGCCGCGAGCTTCCACTCGTCACCCGTTCGGATGGTGTCGACGCGGCGAGCCGGCAGGAACTCCAGCGCCGGCTCGTCATAGCGGGACCGGATGAGCACGATCGAGCTGAAGACCTCGAATTCGTCGGCCTTGTCGGTCTCGTATGCGCGCACCCTGTGCACGATCCGCTGCGTCCGAGACAGGGGATTCTCCGACCACGCGCTGTCGGTCTGCGTCAACCGCATCAGCTTCAACATCAGAGTCATGATGTTCTCGTTGAAGTGGTACATCTCCGCCTCGAACACCCCCTTGGACCGGTGATCTCGGGTGGTCCGCACCGGTGCCCGGTAGATGACGTCGGGCGCCAGCAGCGCCAGCCAACCCGTCAGGTCGTCCTCGTCGAGCAGCGTCGACTCGTCCTCCAGCCACGCCACGATTTCGAAGTGGCGCGGGTCGGTCGCCTTGATCCGCGTGCCCTTCGGCGTCGGGTAGTCGACGGTGCCCATGGTTGCCCGAACGCCGGGAACAGCCTCTTCTCGAGTTGCTTCGGTGGTCACCACGCTCTCCCTTCCATGAACTCGCTGTAGCGCAGCCAGAAATTCCACTGTGTGTCGTCCTTCGGGAACCCCGCGTAGACCTGCCCGGGACCCGGCCAGTCACTCGGCTTGTTCTCGCCGGTGATCGCCTGGTACCGCAGCTTCTGCTGCGCCCCAAGCGCACCCTTCGAGGCGTAGGTCTGCATCGGCCACGTGTCGGTGTCGTCGGCTTCGACGAAACCACTGATGCCAAACGTGGCCGCCGTCATCAGGTTCACGGTGTCGCGGAGCTCGGGAGGCGCGTCACGTTCGACCAGACTCCAGTGGAACAGCTCGAAGTGTTCCGGCCCTCTCGGTACCCAAACGCGCCAGCTGAGGAAGGCCGACGGGGTGCCGTCAGGGAACTGGAACGGCATGCACAACGCAGCCGTATTCGGCCACAACTGACCGACCTGTGGGGTGAAGCCCGCGAGGATCCTCAGCTGCCCATCATCGAATCGGTCGGGCAGGCCGTCCACCATGTCGGGTGACATCCCCGGCGGCGGAACCAGATGTAGGCGCTCCATCGGTGACATGTCCGCGAGGTTCTTGCCCTTGAGCGCATTGACGTAGTGCTCGTTGGTCAGATCGAAGCACCGCACGAAATGGCCGTTGTGACTGGCGCTGACTCCGGCCATGGCCGGCTCCTGAGACTCGCCGTCAGTGGAGAGCAGTTGCAGTTCCTGCATCGAACGGTGCAGTGACAGGGTGTGGAAGATGTCTCCCGCGAACTGCTCGGCTGCGCTCTTCCAGTTCGCCTTGATGATGAAGCGCTGCGGATGGCCGAGCACGGTCATGCCACCCGGCGTGCGGTCGAACATCAGGTCCCAGTACCAGGTCATCGGACCGAGGTACTCACGCAACGTCGGCGCGTTCTCGTCGAAGGTCGCGAAGATCATGCCGCAATAGGTCTCCACCCGACCCGTCGTCAGTCCAAGCTCGGACTTCGGCCGTAGGAGTCCGTGCATGTCCTCCCGAGCGATGGGTGCGCCGACGAACGTACCGTCAGACTTGTAAACCCAGCCGTGGTAGGCACATTGGAACGTCTTGGCGTTGCCTGCCTCGAACCGGCACACCTTCGCGGCCCGGTGTGCGCACACGTTGAGCGCCACCGTGAAGGTGTCGTCTGCGGCCCGGCTGACGATCACCTGGTCCTCGCCGACATACCGCAGCACGTAGTCGTCGACGTTCGGAACCTCGTCCTCGTGCGCCACCACCGTCCACGCCTTGGCGAAAAGGTGTTTGAGCTCCAGCTGGTAGAGCTCGGGGTCGGTGAGAACCCGAAGCGAGACTTCCCGGAAGTCCTTGTCGATCAGCTCCGACAGCGGGGTCCCGTCAGACAGCACAGGTCCGGTCGGAGCGTGTTTCACCTCATCTATGGTCACGCCGAAATCTCCTTTGTCTCTAGTCGATACCTTGTTGTCATTGCCCGGGGCTGCCGGACATTGAGTCGAATACCGACGGATCCGGCGGCCGGGTGTTCAGCCTCGGCACGTGCAGACCGCCGTCAACCGGGATGGTGGCCCCGGTGATGAACCGAGCCTCCTCGCTGGCGAGAAATGCTGCCACCGGGGCGATGTCGTCTTCCGGGTCGCCCATCCGTCCCATCGGGATCATCATCGGAATCGCGTCGCCCAGCGCGGGGTTGTCGGCGACCATCTTCTCGAAGGCCGCCGACGCGGCGATCGGCGCGATGGCGTTGACACAGATGTTGTGCCGGGCCCATTGGAAACCGGCGGTCCGGGTCAGCGCCTGCACGCCGCCCTTTGCGGTGTTGTAGTCACCGTGCACCCAGTTGCCGTTGTCGGCGTCGATCGAATAGAAGTTGATGATCCGGCCTCCGCCTTGGGCCTTCATGACCGGGAACGCCGTCTGCATGCCCCACCAGACGCTCCACAGCCCGACCTTCATGGTCTGCTCGAACATCTCGTCGGTCTTGTATTCCAGTGGGACGTCCGGGGTCAGCGAGATGGCGTTGTTCACCAGAATGTCCAGGGCGCCGAAGCTCTCGCGGGCGGCCGCGACGGCGCCCTCGATGTCTGCTTTCTGCGACACGTCGGTATGTACGTACAGTCCTTCGCCACCGAGTTCGCCCAAGTCGTCGGAGACCTGCTTACCTGCGTCGGCATCGAACTCGGCGACGATGACCTTGGCGCCCTCACGGGCGAAGCGGCGGGCGATCCCCCGGCCGATGCCCTTGCCCGCCCCGGTGACGACGGCGACCTTTCCGTCCAGACGGCCCGTCATGCGTCGCTCTTCGCGTTCACGACCTCGCGTACCCGGGCACGGAAGTCGGGATCGTGCGTGTGGCTGAAGTTCACGTTCCCGCCTTCGCCGTCGAACTCGTGAAGACCAGTGAGATCCCGCTCGGGATCGGCGAAGTCTTCCGCGTAACCGTTCTCGCGCACCGC
>JAVHWH010000105.1:0-16326 GCA_032159915.1 Mycobacterium sp. | reverse complement strand
GCACATCTCGTTTGGCCCGTGGCAACACATGAGGGCGAACTCACAGCGAGACGTCTAGTAATTACCTTTGTACCAACGACGGACGCCAAACGCGCCAAGGTGGCTCGCGTTGGCGGGTGTTGAGTCTGGCCAACCCGACCGCCGTCGTGATCGCCCCGCCGTCGAGCTTGCCCCCGTTGGATCGTCTCACCAAGCCACCTGACGACCCGGCATCCGGGGTTCGATCTGTACGCCAGACGCCTTCACCAGACCTGGGGGCTGCTCCGTTTCGCCTGACTCTCACAGGCTCATCAGCAGGGGACCCTGTACGGAAAGAGGTGCGCCTTCCCAAACTTGACGATGCGGTTCTTCCGTATCGGACTCTTGAACATACGCATCGCCCCTTTCACGCTGAAATTGGATGCCAAGCTAATGATCTCTGAAACCGCGAGACCGACTACGAAACTTAGTGTTCCAACGCGTGTTTCGGCACGTCAATCATACCGCGCTGATACGACGGCACCCCCGGCCAGAGAGACCGGGGGTGCCGCTTTGCGAACCTGCGTACCTAGTGAGCGTGCCCGTGGTGGTGACCGTGGCCGTGCCCGTGGTCTTGTCCGTCAGTCGGTGGAACATACTCGACAATCGCGGTCTCGGTGGTCAGCACCATCCGTGCCACCGACGCGGCGTTGAGCACCGCCGACCGGGTGACCTTGACCGGGTCGATGACCCCGTCGGCTGCCAGGTCGCCGTACTCCAGCGTGGCCGCATTCAGCCCGTGTCCGACCGGCAGCTCCCCCACCTTGTTGACCGCCACCGCGCCGTCGAGACCGGCGTTGGTCGCGATCCAGAACAGCGGAGCGCTCAGCGCCCGGGAGAACACCTCGACGCCGCTGGCCTCGTCGCCGGACAGCGATGCCTGCAGATCGGTGAGCGCCTTGCGGGCATGCACCAACGCAGATCCACCACCGGGCACGATGCCTTCTTCAACTGCGGCCTTCGCCGCGGCAACCGCGTCTTCGACACTTTCCTTGCGCTTCTTGAGCGCGGTTTCGGTCGCGGCACCGACCTTGATCACGGCAACGCCACCGGACAGCTTGGCCAGCCGCTCCTGCAGCTTTTCCCGGTCCCAGTCGGAGTCCGTCGACTCGATCTCGGCGCGCAGTTGCTTGGCCCGGCCGTCGATGGCTTCGGCGCCGCCACCACCCTCGACGATCACGGTGTCGTCCTTGCTGACCACCACGCGGCGAGCCGAACCGAGCACGTCGAGACCGACCTCGCGCAGCGAGAGTCCGACGTCGGGGTTGACCACCTGGCCGCCGGTGACGATGGCGAGGTCCTCCAGAAACGCCTTCCGGCGGTCGCCGAAGAACGGCGCCTTGACCGCGACGGCCTTCAGGGTCTTGCGGATCGCGTTGACCACCAGGGTCGACAGCGGCTCGCCCTCGACATCCTCGGCGATCACCAGTAGCGGCTTACCCGCCTCGGCGACCTTCTCCAGCAGCGGCAGCAAATCCGGTAACGAGCTGATCTTGTCGCGGTGCAGCAGGATGAGGGCATCCTCGAGGACGGCCTGCTGAGCGTCGAAGTCGGTGACGAAGTAAGCCGACAGGAAGCCCTTGTCGAAGCCGACGCCTTCGGTGAAGTCCAGCTCGGTGTCCAGGGTCGACGACTCCTCGACGCTGACCACGCCGTCGTGACCCACCTGGGTCATCGCCTGGCCGACCAGCTCACCGATCTCCTCGTCACGCGACGACACAGTGGCGATCTGCGCGATGCCGGTTTGCCCGGATACCGGGGTGGCCGATGCGAGCAGCGCTGCCGACACCGTGTCCGCGGCCTTGCTGATGCCCAGGCCCAACGCGATCGGATTGGCTCCGGCCGCGACATTGCGCAGACCGTGCTTGATGATGGCCTGCGCCAGGACGGTTGCGGTGGTGGTGCCGTCGCCGGCGATGTCGTTGGTCTTGGTCGCCACCGACTTGACCAGTTGGGCGCCCAAGTTTTCGAACGGGTCTTCCAGGTCGATCTCACGGGCGACGGTGACGCCGTCGTTGGTGATCGAGGGGCCGCCAAAAGACTTGGCCAGCACCACATTGCGGCCGCGCGGGCCCAGCGTCACCCGGACCGCGTTGGCGAGCTTGTCCACACCGGCTTCCATTGCCCGGCGGGCGGTCTCGTTGTACTCAATCTGCTTGCTCATAGATCTTTCTTGTTCAGTCTCATGAGCGAGCCGCCCCGGAAATCACCCACGCGTTGGCGTGGGGATCGCCGGGGCGGATCACGCCGCTAGTTGTCTACCTATTTGGCGACGACGGCCAGCACGTCACGGGCCGAGAGGATCAGGTACTCCTCGCCGCCGTACTTGATCTCAGTGCCGCCGTATTTGCTGTAAATGACGGTGTCGCCTTCGGACACGTCCAGCGGAATCCGCTTCGAGCCGTCGTCATCCCACCGGCCGGGGCCGACGGCGACGACTTTGCCCTCTTGGGGCTTCTCTTTAGCGGTGTCAGGGATGACCAGACCAGATGCGGTCGTGGTCTCGGCCTCGTTGGCCTGTACGAGGATCTTGTCCTCGAGTGGCTTGATGTTCACGCTCGCCACGATTGGAGCCCTCCACTTTTGTTGGTAGCAGGTCCGGAGCGGTTGCCCCGATTTACCAGGTGTTTCGGCTTTCGTCCGTGCCTACGCGTCGTCGTCGCGGGAGCCGACGCCGGGATCGTGCGATTGCCACCTAGCACTCTATACATGCGAGTGCTAGCACTCAAGGGTGGGCCGGTGCTTTAACCGACTTGTCCTTTTACCACCGGTAGGCCCGGGTCACTGGCCACATCCAGCGGAGACGGCGGTGCGCCGGCCGCGACCAGGTGGGCGGCGAAGGAGGCGATCATCGCCCCGTTGTCGGTGCACAGCCGCAGCCCTGGGATGCGCAGCGTCAGGCCGGCGGCCTCGCAACGCTGCGCGGCCAATTCCCGCAGCCGCGAGTTGGCGGCCACACCTCCCGCAACCAGCAGCGTGGACACCCCCAGCCCGGTGGCCGCACGGACCGCTTTCATGGTCAGCACATCGGCGACCGACTCCTGGAAACCGGCCGCGACATCTGCCCTCGACGCATCCGGGTGGCTCTCGACGTAGCGCGCGACGGCGGTCTTGAGCCCGGAGAAGCTGAACGCGTGCGGCGCATCCGCCGGACCAGTCATCCCGCGCGGGAACACGATCGCCTGCCGGTCGCCGGTCTTCGCCAAATCGTCGAGCACCTTGCCGCCCGGATAGCCCAGCCCCAGCAGCCGGGCCACCTTGTCGTAGGCCTCCCCCGCGGCGTCATCAACAGTGCTGCCCAGTTCGACGATCGGCTGTCCGAGCGCACGGACGTGCAGCAGGTGGGTGTGTCCGCCCGAGACCAGCAGGGCGACAGTCTCCGGTAACGGCCCGTGTTCGTAGACGTCGGCGGCCAGGTGGCCACCCAGATGGTTGACCGCGTAGAACGGCACATCCCAGGCTGCCGAATAGGCTTTGGCCGCAGCAACTCCCACCAACAGCGCACCGGCCAGACCCGGTCCGATGGTGGCCGCGACGACGTCGGGCTTCTGCAGGCCCGCGGTGGCCAGGGCGCGGCGCATCGCCGGCCCCAGTGCTTCCAGGTGCGCCCGAGAAGCCACTTCGGGCACCACGCCCCCGTACCGGACGTGCTCGTCGACGCTGGAGGCCACCTCGTCGGCCAACAGCGTCACCGTTCCGTCGTCATGCAGCTGTGCGATACCGACACCGGTTTCGTCGCAGGACGTTTCGATAGCCAGGATCGTCTTCACGTTGGCGCCTCCCGTCGCATCGTGTACGCATCCGCGCCGCTGATCCGGTAATACCGTTTGCGCACGCCAACTTCGGTGAAACCAACGCTGCGGTACAGCGCGATCGCCGTTGCGTTGTCGGTACGGACCTCCAGATGCACAACCGATTCTGCGGCGATCTTCAGCAACTCGTCGAGCATTCGCCGGCCGACGCCGCGGCCCTGGTATGCGGGGTCGACGCCGATGGTATGGATTTCGTATTCGAACGGCGGCGTACGGCCTAGCCGGGAAATCCCGCCGTAGCCGATCAACAGGTCATTCTCGCGTGCCGCCACGTAGTGGTTGTGCTCAGCGGCCAGCTCGCGGACGAATGCGATTGTGGGCCAAGGGTCGTCGCCGGGAAACAGCAGGGCTTCCAGCTCGGCGCAGCGGCCGGCATCGGCTTCGGTCAGCCCGTCGATGGTCACGGTCACTGCGCGGCCCGCTCGGCCAGTGTCTTGGCGTCCGGCCGCCGCAGATACAGCGGCACCAAAGCCGCGGGCGGCTGCGACCAGTCGGACACAGCGGCGATCAGGCCGGCCGAACCGGGATACAGCGGCTCCACGCACGGCAACCCGAACAGCGCCGCGTGCTCCGGCGAGCCGGCCGCCGACTGCGCCGGCCCCGGGTCCACGTCGGCCGGCGCGCTGACCGCCGGGCCCTCGGTGCGTACGCCATCGCGGTAGCGGGCCCAGTAGATCTCGCGCCGCCGGGCGTCGGTGACCACCAAGACCTGGCCGCTGGTCTGCCCGCCGATGGCGTCGAGGCTGCAGACGCCGTACACCGGAATGCCCAGCGCGTGACCATAGGCCGATGCGGTCGCCATCCCCACCCGCAGGCCGGTGAACGGGCCGGGGCCGCAGCCGACCACCACCGCATCCAGGTCCGCCATCGAACACCCGGCATCGGCCAACGCCGCCAACACGTTTGGAGTGATCCGCTCGGCGTGCGCGCGCGCGTCGACGCTGACCCGTTCGGCCAACAGTTCGCCGTCGGCGACGACACCGGCCGTCACCGCGGGAGTCGAGGTGTCGATGGTCAGCACCGTACTCATCGGCCGGCTCACGGGCAGTCCCATTGCCACGTCGCAGTTCGCTTGTCGGAGTTGCTGATTCGTTCAAGCCGGATGTGGAGATGCCGGTCCGACAGCCGCTCGGCGAGGCCTTCGCCCCACTCCACCACCACGACGGCGTCGTCGAGTTCGGTGTCGAGGTCGAGGCTCTCCAGCTCGTCGAGCAGGTCGGCGCCGGTGTGGTCGAGCAAGCGGTAGACGTCGACGTGAATCATCGCCGGCGCCCCGGTCCGCCGCGCCGGATGCACCCGCGCCAGCACGAAAGTCGGCGAGGTCACCGGCCCATCGACATCCATCGCCATCGCGATTCCCTTGGCCAACACGGTTTTTCCCGCGCCCAACGGCCCGGAGAGCACGACGACATCACCGGCTCGCAACTGGCCGCCCAGCTGCGAGCCCAGCGCGACGGTGTCTTCGACGTTCGGCAGTGTCGCGATGCCCGACCTGACGAGGTCAGTCACGGCGCAACACCCGATCGCGCAACCGCTGGCTCAGCACCGCGAATCTTCCCGGACTCGCATGCTTGACCAACCGCACCAACCCGTCGCTGACCGAGGCCGGCTTGTCCAGCAAGACCAAATGGCCCGCCCTGGCGACGATCACCAATTCAGAATGCGGCAGCACTTCTGCCATTTTCTTCGAGTACTCGGCTGGGGTGACCAGGTCGCGGTCGCCGCAGACGATCAATGTCGGGATCTTGGCCAGCGTCGGCAACGCCGCCGTCTCGTCATGCACCTGGAGGGCATGCAGAAACTCCACCATGGTCGGCACCGGGGTGTCGAGCATCATCTGCTGGGAGAACGCCACGATGCTCGGGCTGACTCGCATGTCGGAGTAGGAGGCCGCCCGCAGAATCGGCCCGATCACCGAACGCGCCGCGGTCCGGCCACGCTGTACCAGCTTGGGCGCCGACCGCGCGGCGCGCAGAACAGCTTCCAGCGCAGGGTTATTCAGGATTTCACCCAGCGGCGACTCGGCAACACCTTCGGCCGCCGACGAGATCAGCGCCGCCCCGGTGATCCGGCCGCCGTAGTGCTGCGGGAACTGCCGGGCATGCGAGAGCACCGTCATGCCGCCCATCGAATGGCCGACCAACACGATCGATCCGCGTGGCGCGATGACCTGCAGCACGGTTTGGAGGTCCTTGCCCAGTTGGGTCACCGTGTACGTCTCGGGCGGCGCTTCGCTGGACCGGCCGTGGCCACGCTGATCGTAAAAAATCATCCGGACGTCCGAGCCCCACTCCTCCGAGAGCCGCATGCGCTGGAAGTGGAAGGCGCCCATGCGAAGACAGAAGCCATGGGCAAACACGACGGTCAGCGGCGCGTCGGTCGGGCCGACTTCGCGAACGGCGAGGTGGACACCGTCGGGAGTGGTCACCAGGTAGCTGCGGTCACCGTCGAGTGTCTCGAAGTTCTCGTGCGCGAACGGGTCGTCGACGACCGCGCGCCGGTTGAGCATCGAGCGCGCCACCGTGGCCCCGGCGATCGTGCCTACCGCACCGATCCCGGCGGCACCGGCCAGCCAGCGTCCCCGCACTGGCTTACCGACATGGAAGCCGTCAGAATGCTTGCCGCTCAAGGCTTCTCAGCCTCGCGATAGGTTCGGATGATGCGCCCGCGCGGACTGGTCACCACCTCGTAGTGGATGGTGTCCAGCAGGTCCGCCCACTCTTGCGCAGTCGACTCGCCGCGGTCACCCGGCCCGAACAGGATCGCCTCGTCGCCGTCGGCGACATCGACGGCTCCGGGGCCCAGGTCGACCAGGAACTGGTCCATGCAGATCCGACCGACACCGCGGCGCCGGCGGCCGTTGATCTGAACCTCCAGCCGGCCGCCCAGTGACCGGAACACACCGTCCGCATAGCCGATCGGCATCAGGGCCACCGTGGTGTCCTGCTGAGCTATCCACGTGTGCCCATACGACACGCCCTCGCCGGCTCGGATCGACTTAACAAGAGCCACCGTGCATTTCACGGTCATCGCCGGCACCAGGCCCATGTGACCGAGAGTGGGCACTGGGCTCAGTCCGTACAGTGCAATCCCGGGGCGGACCATGTCGAACGCCAGTTCCGGGCGCGTCATGGTGGCTGAGGAGTTCGACAGATGGGCCACGTCGAACGGCACCTTCTGATCGCGGGTCAGCGCCAGGATGTCGGTGAATCGTTGCGCTTGGACGTCGTTGATCGGGTTGTTGGGCTGATCGGCGTAGACCATGTGCGACATCAGGCCGCGCAACTGGATGGCATTCTCGGCGATGGCGCTGCCCAGCGCCGTCAGCATCGACGGATACTGCGCCAGCGGGACGCCGTTGCGGTTCAGGCCGGTATCGACCTTCAGGGTCACCGCCGCCGTGCGCCCGGTACGACGGACGGCGGCCAGCAACTCGTCGAGTTGCCGCTGCGATGACACCGCGATCTGCACGTCGGCCAACAGCGCCGGACCGAAGTCGAGCCCGGGTGGGTGCAGCCAGGCCAGCACGGGCGCCCTGACGCCCGCGGACCGCAGTGCCAACGCCTCGTCGACGGTGGCGACGCCCAGCTCGGCGGCGCCCGCGTCCAGTGCGGCCCGGGCCACCTCGATGGCGCCGTGACCGTAGCCGTCGGCCTTGACGACGGCCATCACCTGCGCGGGTCCGGCGTGCTCGCGCAGCACCCGCACGTTGTGCGCAATGGCACCCAGGTCCACGACGGCCTCAGCAAGGACGCCCGGCGTCAGAGAGATCGGGGTTACGGCCACGGCGGCCATTGTCCCAGAGGGGTCCGAGACAGCGCGAAAGTGCAACCACCGGCGCCGCTACCCGCCACATGCGTCGCTACGTGCACTCTCGCGGTGATCCTGCTCAGTGGGCGAAGTGCTGAGCCTGGTAATGCCCACCGGGCTTGAGCTTGTCCAAGCTGGCCAGGGAACTGCGGGCGTCGTCGTGCAGAGCCCGGGCCAGGTCGGCCGAGAGGCCCTCCCGCACCACGATGCGCAGCACCGATATGTCGGTGGCGTTGTCGGGCATGGTGTACGCCGGTACCTGCCAGCCGTATCCGCGCAGCTCGTGCGACAAATCGAACTCGGTGTACCCGCAGTCCCGGGCGAGCCGGAAACTGACCACCGGGATCGCCGAGCCGTCCGAGATCAGCTCGCAGTGATCCCCCACCCGCAACTGCTCACCCAGCCAGCGCGCGGTCTGCGACAACGTCTGCATGACCTGCGTATAGCCCTCGCGGCCCAGCCGCAGGAAGTTGTAGTACTGACCCACCACCTGGTTGCCGGCGCGGGAGAAGTTCAGCGTGAACGTCGGCATGTCGCCGCCGAGATAGTTGACGTGAAATACCAGATCCTCGGGTAGGTGCTCCTTACTGCGCCATACGACGAAACCCACGCCGGGGTAGGTCAGCCCGTACTTGTGCCCGCTGACGTTGATCGAGACCACCCTGGGCAACCGGAAGTCCCACTTGAGCGCCGGGTGCAGGAAGGGCACCACGAATCCACCGCTGGCCGCGTCGACGTGTACCGGCACGTCCACACCACCGCCGGCCGCCAACTTGTCCAGCGCTGCGCAGATTTCGGCGATCGGCTCCAGCTCACCGGTGTAGGTGGTGCCCAGGATCCCCACCACCCCGATGGTGTCCTCGTCGACGGCCTCGACCACCTGCTCGGGGGTAATGACATAGCGGCCTACCTCCATCGGCAGGTAGCGCGGCTCGACGTCAAAGTACCGACAGAATTTCTCCCAGACCACCTGAACGTTGGAGCCCATCACCAGGTTCGGTGTCCGGCCCTTCCAGTCTTTCCCGACCTTTTCGCGCCAGCGCCACTTCAGCGCCAGCCCGCCGAGCATCACTGCTTCGCTCGATCCGATCGTCGACACCCCGATGGCGCTGGAAGGGTCGTCGTCGCGCAGGTTCTCGGCGTGGAACAGGTCGGCCACCATGCACACGCAGCGCTGCTCGATGGCGGCCGTCGCGGGGTATTCGTCTTTGTCGATCATGTTCTTGTCGAACGTCTCGGCCATCAACCTGTCGGCCTCGGGGTCCATCCAGGTGGTGACGAAGGTGGCCAGGTTCAACCGCGAGCTGCCGTCGAGCATCAGCTCGTCATGAATGAAGCGGTAGGCGGCGTCGGGGTCCATCGATTCCTCGGGCAATCGCAGCGCGGGGATCGGAGTGGTGAACAACCGACTGGTGTAGGCGGGAGCGATGGCATGCGCGGGCATGGATGGGTGTTGTGGCACGGGTAGTTCCTTTCGGCTAGAGCGCGGCTAGAGCAGTGCGAATATGGCCGAGGATTTTGGACGCCGACGTCGGCGCATTCCCCGGTCCTGGGTCGGCAGCCGACAACGCCGCCGCCCGGGCGTGCACGAACGCCGCGGCGGCGGCGGCCTCACCGGGTGGCAATCCGGCGGCCAGCAGCGCGCCGATCATCCCGGACAGCACGTCGCCCGATCCGGCGGTGGCCGCCCAGGACTGGCCCGCCGGGTTGAGATACACCGGGCCACCCGGATCGGCGATGACGGTGACATTGCCCTTGAGCAGCACGGTCGCGCCGAGTGCGTCGGCGAGTCTGCGGGTGGCGCCGATGCGGTCGTCGCCGGGCGCAGCGCCGGCCAGCCGGGCGAACTCGCCGGCGTGCGGGGTCAGCACGGTCGGCGCCCGACGGGAGGCGAGCATGTCGGGGTGCGCGGCCAGGATGGTCAGCCCGTCGGCGTCGACCAGCACCGGCAGGTCCGTCTCCAGCGCGAACCACAGTGCGCCGGCACCGGTTTCGTCGATGCCCAGACCCGGTCCGACGACCCACGCCTGCACCCGCCCGGCCGCGGCCGGGGTGGGCGAGGCGATTACCTCGGGCCAATGGGTGAGCACCTCGCCGTGTGCCCTGCCGGCATAGCGAACCATTCCCGACGTCGCCGCGACGGCAGCGCCGGTGCACAACACCGCGGCACCCGGGTAGCTCGACGAGCCGGCCATCACACCGGTGACCCCCTGGGTGTACTTGTCGTCGTGCGGGCCCGGCACCGGCCACCGCGCCGCGACGTCGGCCGCTTCGAAGCCGACGACGTCGGTGTCGGGCAGGTCGAGGCCGATGTCGATCAACTGCACCCGCCCGCAGTCGGCCAGCGCGTGGGCCGGTTTCAGCCCGCCGAACGTGACAGTCAGCGCGGCGTGCACGGCCGGGCCGCTGACGGCGCCGGTCGCGACGTCGATGCCGCTGGGAATGTCGACGGCTACCACCGGGATGCCGTGCGCGTCGACCGCCGCGAAGACGCCGGCGGCGTCGGGCCGCAGTGGTCCTGAACCGGAAATCCCGACGACCCCGTCGATCACCAGATCGGTCGCCGGGTGAACGCTATCGACGATCCGACCGCCGGCTTTGCGGAAGGCGGCCAGCCCTTTCTGGTGGGTGCGCTCCGGCTTGAGCAGTATCGCGTCGGCGGCCGCACCGCGGCGCAGAAGGTAGGTCGCGGCCCACAACGCGTCGCCGCCATTGTCGCCGGATCCGACGACCGCGCACACTCGCCGGCCGGCGACTCCCCTGGTGCGAGCAGTCAATTCGGCAACGATCGCAGTCGCCAATCCGTATGCGGCACGCGCCATCAGAGCGCCGTCGGGCAGGTTCGCCAACAGCGGGGCCTCGGCCTTGCGGATCGCATCAGCCGAGTAGTAGTGCCGCATCGTGCCCAGATTACGTGCCCAGCAAGCCGGGTACAGTCGATTAAACAGGCTAATTATCTCCGAGGGTGAAATGGCACGCACTGACAACGACACCTGGGACCTGGCGACCAGCGTGGGCGCCACTGCGACCGGCGTCGCAGTCGGACGCGCACTGGCGAACCGGGCAGTCAACCCGCTGATCAACGATCCCTTCGCCGAGCCGCTGGTGCGCGCCGTGGGCGTGGACTTCTTCACCCGGTTGGCCAGTGGCGAACTGGACGCCGCCGAGGTCGATGACGGCAGCGAGTTCGGAATGCAGCGGATGGGCGACATGATGGCGGTGCGTACCCGCTTCTTCGACGACTTCTTCATCGAGGCGGCCCGCGGCGGCATCCGTCAGGCGGTGATCCTCGCCTCTGGCCTGGACGCTCGCGGGTACCGACTGCCCTGGCCGGACGGCACGACCGTCTACGAGATCGATCAGCCCACGGTGATCGAGTTCAAAGCCCAGACGCTGTCCGATTTGGGCGCCTCCCCGACCGCCGACCTGCGGGCGGTGGCGATCGACCTGCGCAACGACTGGCCCGCCGCATTGCGCGGCGCCGGCCTCGACCCCACCCAGCCCACCGCATGGAGCGCCGAGGGGTTACTGCCATTCCTGCCGCCGGAGGCCCAGGATGCGCTGCTGGACAACATCACTCAGCTGAGCGCGGGCGGCAGCCGGTTGGCCACCGAGAACATGCCCAACGCCGCGGCGGCCATACCGGCGATGGCCGAACGGATGCGACAGTCTGTCGAGAGCTGGCGCGAGCATGGGTTCGACGTGGAGATGACCGATCTGTGGTACGGCGGCGAGCGCCACGATGTGGTCGAGTACCTGGATCGCCACGGCTGGCAGGCGTCGTCGATCAGTGCCGCGGATCTGATTGCCACACATGGCATTCCGTCGCCCACGTCCGGCGACGACGAGGCCGGCAACTTCGCCGGGATCAGCTACGTGAGCGCGACACGGCAGTAGATACGTCAGCGGCGCTCTTCGAACGAATCGCCACACTCGGCCCACGGCGTTCACCATGCATGGCCGGCCCTTGATCCAGTGCGGCGCCGCGCGTATCGTGGAATTCGAATTACGCAACCACGCGTATCGTAATCCGAAGCGTTTTCTCAGGCACTCATTGCTGATGCGAAAGGACCCCTTGGTGCGCAGCCGTTACGCGGGCCAACCTTTCACCAGCTCCACCACCGACATTGCCGCTGCGCTGGAGCAAGTCAGCATTCCCACCCTGCTTCTGTCGCTGGTGCACATCACCGCCGATCCCCGCTTCGTGCGCGACTTCAAACCCGCCGGGATCTTCCTCAACGAAGTGCAGGGCTTCATGTCCGAGGAGGATAAGGCCCGCGCCCGCGCCGAAGCGCTGCCGGTGATCGCCGACTATCGAGACCGCGGCTGCCCCGAGCCTGCTCCGCTGTCTGCCGAGGTCATCAGGGAGATGATGGACTGGGCAGTCTGCGAGAGCGTGCCCGACGACTATCTGCCGCTGCTGTTCGAGGAGATGGACCTCGAGGGCGTTGACCCGCGCCGGCCGGCCCCGCTGGATTCTGATCATGCCGCGCAGCTCCCGGTGGTCGTCATCGGTTGTGGCGAGTCCGGGATCCTGGCGGGTATTCGGCTGCGGCAGGCCAACATTCCGTTCACCATCCTCGAGAAGAACCCCGGCCCGGGCGGAACATGGTGGGAGAACAGCTACCCGGGTGCGCGTGTCGATGTCGCCAACCACTTCTACTGCTACAGCTTCGAGCCCAGCAACGACTGGTCACATTTCTTCGCCGAGCAGCGGGAGCTGCAGAGCTACTTCGCGCGGGTAATGGACAAACATCATCTGAACGACCACGTGCGCTGGCAGAGCGAGGTCGTCGCCGTCGAGTGGGACGACGAAGACGGCCTGTGGACGATCACCACGCGCGACGACGACGAGGGCCTCACCACGTTGCAGGCGCGCGCCGTCATCACCGCGGTCGGTCAGCTCAACCGGCCGCACATACCAGAGTTCATTGGCGCCAAAACTTTTCGCGGCCCGTCGTTTCATTCCGCGGCGTGGGACCACTCGGTCGACCTCACCGGCAAACGCGTCGCGCTGATCGGCGCCGGCGCAAGCGGCTTCCAGATCGCACCGGCCATCGCCGACGACGTCGAGCATCTCACCGTCTTCCAGCGCACCGCACAGTGGATGTTTCCGAATGCCATGTACCACGACGAGGTCGGTGACGGAGTGCGCTGGGCGATGGATCACCTTCCCTTCTACGGTCGCTGGTATCGCTTCCTGGTGCTGTGGCCGGGGTCGGACAAAGGCCTGGACGCCGCGCGGGTCGATCCGGCCTACGCCAACCAGGACTATGCGGTCAGTGAGATCAATGCCATTGCCCGGCTGATGTTCACCGACTGGATCACCGGTCAGGTCGACGGCGACGAGGAGTTGCTCACCAAGGTGCTGCCGGACTACCCGGCCACCGGCAAACGAACGCTGCAAGACGACGGCACCTGGCTACGCACGCTGCGCCGCGACAACGTCGACTTGGTGCGTACACCGATCCGGCAGATCACCGCCGACGGCGTCGTGACTGACGACGATCAACGCTACGACGTCGATATCATCGTTTACGCCACCGGGTTTCGTCATACCGACGTACTGTGGCCGATGACGATCACTGGCCGCGACGGCGCCGACCTGCACCAAGTCTGGGGCAACAAGCCCTATGCTTACCTGGGCATCACCGTTCCGCGATTCCCCAACTTCTTCGTGCTCTACGGGCCGGGAGCGCATCTGGCACACGGCGGCAGCTTGATCTTCAACTCCGAACTGCAGATGCGCTACATCGACAGCTGTCTGGCCAAACTGGCTGAGGCCGGGCTGCATTCGATCGAACCCACCGCCGAGGCAGCAGCGGACTGGCACCGGCGCACCCAGCAGGAAATCAAGCAGATGGTGTGGGCACACCCGAAAGTCAAGCACTCCTACTTCAAGAACGCCGACGGCGAGATCCACACCGTCAGCCCGTGGCGCCTCAACGAGTACTGGGCTGCGACGCGCGAGCCGGACTGGTCGGCGTTCGTATTCCGCAGCAGGGCTTAGCTATTCAACGGTGACCGACTTGGCCAGGTTCCGAGGCTTGTCGACGTCGTAGCCGCGGGCCTGCGCCACCGACGCCGCAAACACCTGCAGTGGGATCGTCGATAGTAAAGGCTGCAAAAGCGTTGACACCGCTGGAATCTCGAACAGGTGGTCGGCGTAGGGGCGAACAGTGTCGTCGCCTTCCTCGGCGATCACGATGGTGATCGCACCACGCGTCTGGATCTCGCGGATGTTGGACAGCAACTTGCCGTGCAACATGGCCGAACTCTTCGGTGACGGCATCACGACGATCACCGGCAGACCGTCTTCGATCAGCGCGATAGGACCGTGCTTGAGCTCGCCGGCGGCGAAGCCCTCGGCGTGCATGTAGGCAAGTTCCTTGAGTTTCAGCGCGCCTTCCAGCGCTACCGGGTAGCCGACGTGGCGGCCGAGGAAAAGGATCGTCGACGCCTGGGCGAAGCGGTGGGCCAGCTGGGCAACCGGCTCGATCTCGGCGATCACGCGGGCCACCAGATCGGGCATGGCCTCCAGATCGCGGTATTCGCGTTCCACCTCGTCGGGGTATTTGGTGCCGCGAGCCTGCGCCAGCGCCAGGCCGACCAGATAGTTGGCGGTGACCTGAGCCAGGAATGTCTTGGTGGACGCCACGCCGATCTCGGGGCCGGCGCGGGTGTAGAGCACCGCATCGCATTCGCGCGGAATCTGGGAGCCGTTGGTGTTGCAGATCGCCAGCACCTTGGCCTTCTGTTCCTTGGCGTGGCGGACGGCTTCCAAGGTGTCGGCGGTCTCCCCCGACTGCGAGATGGCGACGACGAGCGTGCTGCGGTCCAGCACCGGGTCGCGGTAACGGAACTCACTGGCCAGCTCGACTTCGACGGGCAGCCGGGTCCAGTGCTCGATGGCGTATTTGGCCAGCAGCCCGGAGTGATACGCGGTGCCACACGCCACCACGAAAACCTTGTCGATCTCGCGCAACTCCTGATCGGAGAGCCGTTGCTCGTCGAGCACGATGCGGCCGTCGACGAAATGCCCGAGCAGCGTGTCAGCGACCGCGGTGGGCTGCTCGGCGATCTCCTTGAGCATGAAGTACTCGTAGCCGCCTTTTTCGGCGGCCTCGACGTCCCAGTCGATATGGAACGTCCGAGCCGTGCTGGTCAGATCGGTGCCGTCGAAATCGGTGATCCGGTAGCTGTCAGCGGTGATTGCGACGGCTTGGTCCTGCCCGAGCTCGACCGCCTCTCGGGTGTGACCGATGAACGCGGCGACATCGGAGCCGACGAACATCTCACCCTTGCCGATGCCGACCACCAACGGCGTCGAGCGGCGGGCCGCGACGATGGTGCCCGGGTCATCGGCGTTGGTGAATACCAGAGTGAAGTGGCCCTCGAGGCGGCGCAGCACAGCAAGTACCGACGCGGTGAAATCGCCTGCCGTCTCGCCGTGGTGGTAATTGCGGGCGACGAGGTGGACAGCGACTTCGGTGTCGGTGTCGCTGGCGAACTCGACGCCGGCGGTTTCGAGTTCGTGCCGCAGCGGGACGTAGTTTTCGATGATGCCGTTGTGGACGACGGCGATCTTGCCCGCCGCGTCGCGGTGCGGATGCGCGTTGCGGTCGGTGGGTCGCCCGTGCGTCGCCCAGCGGGTGTGGCCCACACCGGTCGTTCCGCGCAAGGCTGCGGAGTCGGTCTCGGCAAGCGCGCTCTCCAGATTCGCCAGCCGGCCGGCCCGCCGCCGAACCGTCAGGTCACCGGCGCCGTCGACCAGCGCGATGCCGGCCGAGTCGTAACCCCGGTACTCCATTCGGCGCAGTGCGTCGACGACGACATCGAGGGCAGCCTGATGCCCGACGTAGCCCACGATTCCGCACATAGCCCATCAGGGTAGTGCAGTCGTGCGGTTATGAGCCGCTTCGACAGCAGTGCAGCCGCCCCGCATGGGACGGCTGCACGCGTCTGACCTGGGTCAGGATGGAAATCTGTTAACCGGCTTACCGGCCGTGGTTGTCCCCACCGTGGTTGTCCCCACCGTGGTTGTTGTTGTCCCAACCAGGGCCACGGTCGTTGTCCCCACCGGGGCCACGGTTGTTGTCCCAACCACGGTCGCGGTCGTTGTTCCAGCCACCGTCGCGGTCGTTGTTCCAGCCACCGTCGCGGTCGTCACGCCAACCGCCCTGACCGTGCCAGTGATCGCGGTCGTGCGGTTCACCGTCGAAGTAGTTGTCGTCGTGGCAACGACCCCAGTCGTAGTTGTTACCCCAGCCCTGATCCCACTGCTGCCCGGGACACCAGTGGTAGGCCGGGAACGGGGCCGCAGGCGCGGCCTCAGCGACGCTCGCCACGCCCACGCCCGCGAGTCCTAGACCCGAGGCGATAGCGGCCGCAGCTGCAATTTGTTTGATGTGTATCACCCCCTCTAGGTACCACCCGAACCCACCCAGCTAAACCGTTAGCTGGCTGAATTTGCTATGTCTTGCTGTGAATGACCTTGGTATTGACCATGTTCTAATACGCGCCTGAGCAGCGTTTACGTCGACGTAAGTGGGCTGGCCTGCGACGGAGCGATGAAAACGAAACAGCCGCCCCGGTCGGGACGGCTGTTCCTATGGCTAATTCGGCTCACGGACGCCACGGGCCCCTGCCGTGCCAGTGCCCCTGGTCGTGCGGTTCGCCGTCGAAG